>JAFYLR010000034.1 GCA_017550115.1 Clostridia bacterium
ACCATCCCCCACCAAGAAAAAGACCAGACACGAGGTCTGGTCTTTTGCTTGGTGGGGGATGGTGGATTCGGACCACCGAAGTCAGTGACAACAGATTTACAGTCTGCCCCCTTTGGCCGCTCGGGAAATCCCCCTGGAGCTGGTGATCGGAGTCGAACCAACAACCTGCTGATTACAAATCAGCTGCTCTGCCATTGAGCCACACCAGCAAATATTAAGTTTTGCCCTGCGTATTCCGCAGAACGTATTGTATTATATCACGCATTTATGCTTTTGTCAAGACTTTTTTTAAAAAAAATTAAAAACCGCAAATTGTGTGGAAAAAAGCTGAAAAGCGGTCATTAAAACCGCTTTTCAAGCTCGCTCTTCTGCATTATGCCAACGTGCTTTTCTGCGACAGCCCCGTCCTTTATGAAAACCAACGTAGGTATGCTCATAATGCCAAGCTTCTGTGCAAGATCCGTTGCTTTGTCAACATCAACCTTCGCTATCAGCACGTCAGGGTGGCTCTTGTCAAAATCCTCAAATATTTTCGACATCGTTCTGCAGGGGCCGCACCACTGTGCGTAAAAATCAATGACCCCGCTCGCACCCTCCGCTAAAAGTGCCTCATAACCTTTTTCATCAATCTCTCTTATCATAAAAAATCCTTTCCGCGAGAGTTATATCTCGCTTTTTTTGCTTATATTATTGATTATAGACGAGTTTTATATACCCGTCAATATAAAACAACCCGAAATATGAAACAAAACACAAAAAAATGCGTCTTTTTTTATAAACTTATTGAATTTTCACTCTAAAGGGTGTAAAATGATTATTACTAAATACGGAGGTGTCGAAATGTTGCAAAAGGAAAGAGTTCGTAATGTAATCAAAAAGGCAAAAACTGCTTTGCTTCGGACTCTGATAATTTTCGCCGTTACCTTGACTCTCCTTTTTGTCGGGCTTTATTCCGCTATGTTTTTGTTAGTCCACGGCCCGTCTCCGACCATAGGTAAGCTATTTATCCTTTCGCTTAAAGAAACGAGTGCGGCAGGCTTTATTGCCGATATGTTTATGAGCGAAGAAGAGATAGAAGCCTTAAGGTCCGAGCAAGCAGAAGAGCAGACGGCGGATATAAACGCTTCTCTGATAAAGCTTCCTCAAATCGATGACAACGACAACGTCTCTGACTATCCCTCAGACGACACTCCTGCAAACGATGATAAAACTGACGCAAGACTTGAAGGTATAGAGGTATGTGATGTCAGAGGGGCAACGTACAACGGCAAAATGATTATCATCAAAGACCCTACGAGAGTTTTTGTTGGCGTTCCAGATGAATACGGAGAGGGAAAAAAGGGCCTTTCCTTATCTAAAATGATTGAAAAATACGACGCTCTCGGCGGTACTAACGCAGGCGGCTTCATTGACCCGAACGGAACGGGAACGGGAGGCGTGCCCGAGGGAATAGTTATAAGCGAGGGCTCTCTTCTGTGGGGGTCTCCCGACAGCACGTACAGTATTGCAGGTCTTGATGCGAACGGTCTTCTTTACGTTGGCAAAATGACAGGCAAAAGAGCTATGGAGCTTGGCATAAAATATGCCGTAAGCTACGGCCCTGCTCTCATTATAAACGGTGAGCCCTGCAATTCAAGATACTCACTCGGCGGAGGTATCAACCCAAGAACCGCTATAGGTCAGCGTGCAGACGGAGCAATACTTCTGCTCGTCGTAAACGGCAGGCAGATAGACAGTCTTGGTGCTACGCTTGACGACCTGGTTGAGATAATGCTCTCTTTCGGGGCAGTCAACGCAAGTAATCTTGACGGAGGTTCTTCCTCTCTTATGAAGCTGAACGGCGAATATCTTAACAACAGCTCGTATATTCTCGGCGGAGAGCGTGTACTTGCCTCTACCATTCTGATAAAATAAGGGTAAAGGAGCGAAAATGGCAAAAGCAACGATAAACAGTTCCAAGAGAATGCCAAGAGAAAAGAAGCTTTCCCGTTTTTCTCAAGCACTCATAATATACATTATCACTCTTTCTTTATTTATTATATCTGGAATATGCGTCCTTTGCGGCTTCCTTTATACCTACGAGACGAATCTTCCCGAAAAAACAGCACAAAAATACGTGTCAAGTCTTGATGAAAACAAACTTGCAGAGCTTATCGAGAGCACTCTCGAAGACATAAGTGAGCTTGAAAGCTCATCTCTTCTGCTCGCACGGTCAGAGCACCTCTCGCATGAGATAACTCAGATGAAATATGCAAAAGAATATACTTCTATGCGACCTGTTTACCGCCTTATCTGCGGTGAGCACGATATCGGTAAGCTGACCTTGAGGAAATCCGCAAAAGACGCTCCTTTCGGTCTGTCTCGCTGGGAGATAGATAAAGTTGAGCTTTACCACGAAGCCATCGCAGGTGCAGGTGAGAAAAAAAGCTATACCGTCTGCGTTCCCGACGGTGCCTCTCTTGAGGTCAACGGCAAAAACGCGGGAACAAATTTCTTAAAAGAAAGAGCCGTAAAATATAGCGGAAAAAGCGTTTTGACGCCATCTGATACTCTTTGCGACATATATGTTTTAGATGGTCTTTATACTAAACCCGACCTTGAGGTTTCACATCTCGGTCAAAAAAACACTGTTCTTTTTGACGGCTCTGGTGCCGATTGGTTCACTCAAAGTGAACGTTGCTTTGTCTTGACCGTTCCGGAGGAGGCGTCTCTCACCGTGAACGGCAAAACACCCGAGGTCTCGCTTTCCACAAAAGGAGAGCTTACGCAGGGCGTCAGCACCTTTGAAAAGGAGCTTGGCGACAAGCTTCCAAAAGCCATTTCGTATTTTGTTTCGGGAACGAAAGCCGATGCCGATATTTCCGTATCCGTTCACGGCAAAGAGCTCTTCGGCGAATGGATAAAGGACGAAAATGGCTACGATTCTGTTATTTATCTGTATTCCGAGGAGAGTAAATATCGCATAAATGCGATACTTCCCGAGGGTGCAACGCTTTATATAAACGGTATCGAGGTCGGAAACGAATATATAAAGGAAAGCTCTCCGTACAGTATAGCGGAAAGAGTTTCTTATCTTTCAAAATCCCCCGATAAGCTTTCGGGCGTCTTGTATGAGATAGAGGGACTGCTCTGCCGTCCCGAGATAAAAGCAACGCTGGGAGAATACGAGCTTCCTTTGTGCTCATATACAGAGAGCAACCTCGCCATCTGTGCCGAGTTTTACGGTCAACCCGACGCCGCCCTTGAAAATTCATTCTCCTCTTATGCACAAAGCTATGCAAATTCATATATCTGCTACGTCTCAAACGGCGCCGTCGGTATTGAAGAAAACATTTCCGCTTTGCTTGAGCAAATGAAAAAGGGAAGTCCCGGCTATAAACAGATACAAAAATCAAAAAGCAGCTTTGAGTTCGTAAATCAAGCAACGTATAAGATAGACCATCTCGAAACGCTTAATTTTATACCCCTCGGTGAAGAGCTGTTTTTCTGTCAGACCGATTTCTCGGTCACGCTTCGTTATTACAAAACAGAAAAGCTTTATACAGGTAAGCTTTCACTCATCTTCGTCAAAGAAGAGGGGGGAGCGAAGGTCGCAGACCTTATAATTGACGGCAGTCAAGAGGATAAACAATAAAAGACAGGAGTTAACAAATGAAAAAGACAGCTAAGCTATATAAATTTCCCATCGGAGCAGAATATTGGAAAAGTGCACTCGGGGAGCTGGAGGATATACGATGCCTCGTTATCTGTGCTCTGCTCTGTGCCATCGCCATCGTTATTGAGACGTTCCAAATTGCGATAATACCGAACGTTCTTTATATTTCATTTTCGTTTGTTGCCATTTCTCTCTGCTCTTTTTTGACAGGGCCTATTATGGCTATCCCCTGCGGTATAATCGTAGATATCGTAGGAGCTCTTATAAACGGCTATTCCTTTTATTTCGGTTACACCCTCTCGGCAGTTCTCGGTGCTCTTATATACGCACTTTTCTTCTATCGAGCAAAAGTATCTTTCGAGAGAATAGCACTTGCAAGACTTTTGGTAAATATATTCGTAAACGTCCTCTTAGGCTCGCTTTGGCGTCTTGCATGGACAAGTAAGCACTATCTGACGCTCGTTATGCTTTCGGGCATAAAGAATATTTTGCTTTTCCCATTTGAAGTGTTTATTATGGTTATCTTCTTCCGCAGTATCCTGCCTCCGATCTCGCGCCTCGGTCTATGTCCGCCTCAAACCGTTTCGCTTTCAAAGACAAAGCTGATAATAACAGCGGCGGTGGCGGTCGCAGGCATGGCAGCACTCATCTATTGTACTTCGAAAGGTCTTTTATAATAACCATATAAATTTCGCCCGCTTTGTCCGCAGAATAAGACAAAGCGGGCAATTTTTATATTCCCGAAAGATCAGTTTTCATATTCGGAAAGATCGATGTTCGCTATGTCCGCTTGACTTATCTTTCCTTTTGTTTTCTCGTAATATGCGATGTTGTTACGCAGCATGAACAAGAACTGATTGTTCGGCGTTCTTCCGTCACGCTGTGAAACAAAAAGAAATTTTCTCAACATCTCCTCGTTCATATGCAACTTTATCTCATAATTGTTTTTCATTTTTTGTCCTCCGTTTCTCTTGCACAAAAGCCCTCGACGCTCTCAAGCATCTCGCTGTATTCGTCCTTTGCGGAAACAGTCTCTTCCGCTTTGTTTTTCCCTGCCGAATGGGTATAAAGCCAAGCGCTGATGAGAGCCGTCAGCGGAAGCGTCATCAAAATACCTATACTTCCCACGAGTATCTTTAACATCTCGACGATTATAGATTCTATATTGAAAAGGTAAACGCTATTTGCCATATTGTTATAGAAATAGAGCAGCAGGCTGCACATCGAGCCGCCTATATAAGCAAGAATGAGCGTGTTTGACATAGTTCCTATAACGTCTCTGCCTATATTAAGTCCGGACGCAAAAAGCTCACGCATCTTGACGCTTTTCACCTTTGCGGCGATCTCCTTCAAGGAAGCCGAAATATCGACCGCAACGTCCATAACCGCCCCAACCGAGCCTATTATTATAGACGCATAAACAAGTGCTCGAAGGTCAATTCCGTCTCCGATATAAACGAGATGTATCGAATTCGGGTCGGCATTTCCCGTTATATGAATAAAAGCATCTGTTATAAAAGTCAAAAGAAGCGAAACGAGCACTCCGCCAACGCAGCCGAGCGATGCCGCCAAGCTCATGCGGCTGATTCCGTCCGTTATGCAAAGAGTCATAACTATTATATAAATGCACACGGCAACCGCCCAAAAATATATATTTCCGCCCAAAATAACGGCAGGAAAAAAGACAAATATCACCGCCGCTACCGTAAGTGCAAGAGAAAGGACTGTTTTAAGTCCTTTTTTTCTGCCGAAAAGGATAAGTAAAGCGGCAAACAGACAGACGAGAACTATTATCGCATCAGAACGGACAAAATCTATAAAATACCAATTCTCGTCGCCCTCAAAAAGCCCTACGATGACGCTGTCCCCCGCCTTTACTATTTGCGGATTGAAGTGTGCATAGGAGCTGTAGTTCTGATGAGAAATGACAGTCTCTCCCTTATGCTCTCCCGAGCTTGTTATCCTCGCCCTAAAAACGATATTCGATTCGATAAGCTCTCCGTCATCGCCATATTCGTCAAGGGTTTCGACAATCTCGCTGACCTTTGCTCGCAGATATAGCGTACCGTCAGCCGATGCATAAAAGCTATCTCCGCCTCTTGTTGCCGAAAATATTCCAATCGCCAAAACAACAATACACAGTGCCAAGACCGAAAAGTATATAACTTTTTCTCTCTTAACCGTTCTGCCACGGTCGTTTTTATTCTTCATTTACAGCGTTCCTTTTTTTATTTTTTAAGAGCAGCTCTGCTATCAACCTGTTTTTATACGTTTGACCGATACACAACGCTTGCTCGCAGGATCTATCTCAAAAACAGCACCGCACAGCACCGTCTCTCCCTCGACAACCGAAAAACGCTGCGGCATCTGCGTCTTGAATTTCTCTATTATCGGATCAGGCTCGGCACCCAAGATCCCGTTTTGAGGCCCTGTCATACCAAGGTCGGTTATATATCCCGTACCGTTGGGCAAAATTCTCTCGTCTGCCGTCTGAACGTGAGTATGTGTTCCCCAAATAATATTTATCCTACCATCAAAGCAAAGTCCCATCGCAACCTTTTCCGACGTCGCCTCTGCATGAATATCAAGCAGAGAAAAATCGTATCTGCCCGCCTCTGCGGAAAGTATTCTCTCTACTGCCAAAAAAGGATTGTCAAGCGGGTCAAGAAAGACCGTTCCCTGCACGTTGATGCACAAGACCTTATATCCCTCAACGTTTATAATAGAATGTCCGACGCCGGGAGCAGAAGGAGGATAATTGGCAGGACGGAGAATACGGCTCTCCTCTTCAAGAAAGCTATAAATATCACGTCTGCCCCAGATATGGTTTCCCGAGGTTATAAGATCAATGCCCGAGTTCAGCAGGTCCCCCGCCTCGCTCGTCCCGATTCCTCGAATATCACAAGCGTTCTCGCCGTTCGCAATAACGGCATCAACACCAAGCTCTGAACGAATATTCCACATATTTTTCTTCAAATATTCGACAGCACCCATGCCTACGATGTCACCCACCGCAAGTATCTTAATATTTTTTGAGAGCATTATCTACCTCTTAATAATCTTCTTAAAGACTCGTTTTTATCAATAATTCCGCACAAAACAAGGAATATCAAAGCACCAACTGCTCCTTGAAGCAGGTTTGACGGTATCTCCGAAAGAGAAACTGTAAAGTTTCCGTACATAAAAGACCCGCCGAGATAATATCCGAGGGCATTTATGAGGACAGCCGCAATAAGTGCTATGTAATTTCTCGGGCAGAGCAATTTTCCACCCTTTGAGCTGAAGGCGAGAGTCATTGCCGCCTTGATAAGTGCGGTTATGATTATCCATTGGGGATATCCTGCCGCAAGGTCGGCAAGAGATGCTCCGAGTGCCGCTGTTACAAGTGCAAAGGGTGTGGGCAGGAGAACCGCCGCAAAGCAGACTGCCGCATCTCCGAGATGCACGTATCCCGTCGCTGTCGGAATCTTTAGCGACGACGTAAGCACGAAGATTATCGCCGCCAAAAGTGCCATTCTTGTAAGTAAAGAAATATGCTGAGATATTTCTCTTTTCTTGTTCATTGAAAATCATCTCCTGTTTCTTGGTTTTATGAAAATATTATATAACACGAGTCTATATTTGTCAATATCGGCAAGGGGAATAGCGACGAGCGTTTTGTGTTTTTTTCTAATAACTATATACAAAAACAAAAAATTATGGTACAATATCCTAAAGACAAAAACCGAGGTGCAAATCATCTTGAAACAACTTTTTTTACACTCAAAAAAATACCTAAAAGAATGTATATGCGGTCCGCTTTTCAAGCTTTTTGAAGCGTCGTTCGAGCTTTGCGTTCCCCTCGTTATGAAGCAGATAATAGACCGAGGGATAGGCGAGGGCGATAAGAACTATATTATCAGAATGTCTTTAGTTCTTGTGCTTCTTGGCGTTGCGGGACTTATAAGTACTGTTATCGCACAATATTTTTCGGCAAAGGCGGCGGTGGGTACCGTGGCTTCGATGAAAAGTGCTCTCTTTCGTCATATCCAATCCCTCTCTTATACAGAGCTTGACAGGGTAGGCACGTCAACTATAATAACGAGAATGACAAGCGACGCAAATCAGCTCCAGAACGGTATGAATCTGACACTGCGTCTCTTTATGCGTTCCCCCTTCATCGTTTTCGGTGCGATGATAATGGCGTTCACGATAGATACGAAAAGTGCTCTCTCCTTTGCCGCCGTTATCCCCGCTCTATCTGTTGTAGTGTTCGGCATAATGCTTCTCTGTATCCCGCTTTATCGCCGTGTACAGCAAAGGCTTGATTCGGTTCTTTTGCACACGAGAGAAAATCTTACAGGCGTCAGAGTTATAAGAGCTTTCAGGCGTGAGGAGGCGGAGGTCTCGTCATTTGAGGGCAAAACAGAGGAGCTCTGCTCGGAGCAGGTTCGTGTCGGAAAGATATCAGCTTTGATGAACCCTCTTACATACGTACTCATAAACTTGGCGGTGCTTGTCCTTATCTATACGGGTGCAATTCAGGTAAACTCCGGAAAGCTGACGCAGGGCGACGTTATCGCACTCTATAACTATATGTCGCAGATTCTCATCGAGCTTGTGAAATTCGCAAGTCTTATCATTACTATAACAAAGAGCGTTGCCTGCGAGCATCGTATCGAAAAGCTGTTCATGACGCAAAGCTCTATGGAGCTGTGCGAGAACGGTCGTACTCCCGAGAACGTAGGAAATATAGTGTTTGAGAACGTTTCCTTTACATACTGTGGCTCGCCAGAGCCTGTCCTTGAGGACATCTGCTTTGAGGCAAAGGCTGGGGAAACTATAGGAATCATCGGCGGAACGGGCTCGGGAAAAAGCTCTCTTGTCAACCTTATCCCTCGTTTTTACGACGCAACAAAGGGACGGATACTTGTTGACGGAGTTGATGTCAAAGAGCTTGATTTGGACGCTTTAAGAGAAAAGATAGGCGTCGTTCCTCAAAAGGCTGTGCTTTTCGGCGGAACTATCAAAGAAAATCTGCTCTGGGGTAACAAAAATGCAGATGAAGATACTATAGAAGAAGCTCTCAACGCTTCGCAGTCGGCTGAATTTGTCGCAAAAAAAGAGAATGGTATCAACTCTCTCTTAGAGCAGGGCGGCAAGAATCTCTCGGGCGGACAGCGTCAAAGATTGACGGTTGCCCGTGCACTTGTAAGACGTCCCGAGGTGCTTATCCTTGATGATAGTACGAGTGCTCTCGATTTTGCAACCGACGCTTCTCTCCGCGCGTCTATTGCCAACCTTCCTTATAATCCCACGGTATTTATAGTTTCACAGCGAACGTCGTCACTTATGAGTGCTGATAAAATAATCGTTCTTGACGACGGAAAGCAAGTAGGCCTCGGCTCGCACGCAGAGCTTCTCGAGTCCTGCTCGGTCTATCGTGAAATACACGAATCACAATTCAAAAAGGAGGGAGAGAAGATATGAAAAAAGACAAAAAAGCTCCCTCGGGACTCCGCAAAAGCGTACAAGTCCTGCCCGACGTTCTGAGATTTCTCCGTCCTTACAGGGCACTCACTCTGCTTTCTGTCCTCCTGTCCGCTATAAGTGTTTTTCTCACCCTTTATCTGCCGATACTCATAGGCGACGCCATAGACCTTATAATAGATAAAGGAAAGGTCGATTTTGAGGGGATAGTTCCTCTGCTTGTCCGTGCCGCCGTTTGTATTCTGATGACGGCACTTGTAACTTGGATAGTGACAACAGTAAACAACAAAATAACCTTTGACGTTATCCGTGACGTGCGTAAAGCCGCATTCTCGAAGCTTCAGAGGTTACCTCTTTCTTTTCTCGACAAAACACCGACGGGAGATATCGTCAGCCGAGTCATCAGTGACGTTGACACCTTTGCCGACGGACTTTTGCTCGGATTTACGCAGTTTTTCACAGGTGCACTTACTATTCTCGGAACTCTGTTCTTTATGTTTACTCTAAGTCCGCTTATCGCACTTATCGTCGTTGTTCTCACTCCGCTTTCTCTCTTCGTTGCACGGTTCGTTTCGACTCGTACGTATGAGATGTTCAAGGCACAGAGCGAGACGAGAGGGGAACAGACGGTGCTAATAGACGAGGCTATCGGCTCACAAAAGGTCGTTCAGGCTTTCTCGCAGGGAGAGGCACTTCAAGAGCAGTTCGACGAGATAAACGAACGTCTTGTAAAATGTTCGCTTAAAGCCACCTTCTTTTCGTCCTTGGTCAACCCTTGCACTCGCTTTGTAAACAGCGTCGTTTACGCGGCGGTCGGATGCTTTGGGGCTATAGCGGTCGTTGGCGGCTGGGGTGTTTTCGGCTCAATGTCGGTCGGAACTCTCTCCTGCTTTCTAAGCTATGCAAACCAATATACGAAGCCTTTCAATGAGATATCGGGTGTTGTGACAGAGCTGCAAAATTCGCTCGCTTGTGCACGTCGGATATTCGATTTTATTGAAGAAGAGCCTCTTGCTCCCGACAGCGAGGACGCTTTCGTCATTGAGAATGCCGAGGGCAACGTTGAGATCGACAATGTCTGCTTTTCTTATGACAAAAACCGCAAGCTTATCGAAAATCTCAATCTCTCTGTAAAAAAAGGTCAGAGAGTTGCCATCGTTGGACCTACGGGCTGTGGAAAAACGACGGTTATAAATCTGCTTATGCGGTTTTACGACGTTGACGCAGGGGCAATATCTCTTGACGGAAAAGATATAAGAAATATTACTACCCCGTCGCTCAGAGGCTCTTACGGTATGGTTCTTCAAGAAACTTGGCTCAGAAGCGGTACGGTTCGGGACAATATCAAGATGGGCAACCCCGACGCCTGCGACGAGGACGTTGTGGCGGCGGCAAAGGCGGCACACGCTCATAGCTTTATAAAGCGTCTGCCCGAAGGATATGACACCTTTATCGGAGAAGGTGGAGCCGAGCTCTCTCAAGGGCAAAAGCAGCTTTTGTGCATTGCCCGAGTTATGCTTGCTCTTCCGCCGATGCTCATTCTGGACGAAGCGACCTCCTCTATTGACACCAGAACCGAGACAAAGATACAAAAGGCGTTTGCTACAATGATGCAGGGGCGAACAAGCTTTATCGTCGCTCACAGGCTATCGACTATACGAGAGGCTGACGTGATTCTTGTCATGAAGAACGGAAACGTTATAGAGAAGGGAACGCACGCAGAGCTTCTTTGTGCAAACGGGTTCTATGCGGAGCTTTATAACAGTCAGTTTGCGCGGTGTTCTAATCTGTAAAAACAAAGCTTTCTATTCTGACGCAGGTACGTTTTGTGCCTGCGTCGGTCTTTTTTTCGGCGGAAATTTGAATAGGCATGTCGGTTTTGGGCGACAGGAGCAGGGAGTAGAGAGTTCCGTCCTCTCTGCGAATCTCGGCACGGGTGTTTTCCCCCTCGAGCGTCAAGCTGTGGGGCTTTGAGGTTATACAAAACAGGTCGGTGAACTCTATAAGGGAAGAATATATATCCCCTTTATCGTCGAACGGCAGTCCCCCGACGTTTGCCGTGATGACCTCGTGCTCACGAGTCACTTTTATGCCATCAAGTGTTGCGGGTGCAGTATATGTAACACTTATATTCCTCGCCTCCCCACTATCCTTTTGCCACGCAGAAGCCGAAACAAACGCAGAAAAGGTCATTTCATCGACCTCTACCGTAAGCGTCGCTTCAAACGCCCTCTCCTGATACGAAAGCACGTCCCCGTCCGTCTCCTTCCCCTCACAGCCACTCAAAAAAATACATATCATCAAAATAAGTACAGCTTTTTTCATCTACTCTCCTTTATGTGCCCTGTCGTGATTTTTCTATAATAATTATTATGCAAAAGGAAAAAATTTAGAATTATGTTTTTTGTTTGTGCGATTATTGTCAAAATTTCGAGAGACGCATAGAATATTAAGGAAGAACGGTATTTCAAAATTGCCGTTCTACCATAATTCAAGGAGAAATACTATGGCAGAAAATAAATTATGCTCACAGTCTTCAAGAGAAGCTGTTTGCATAGAAGCTAACCGTGTGCTCGACTCTTGCCGTGACCGTGATTGCTATGAGGACGTAAAGGTCTATCTTACCGATTTCGGACAGGAAGTTATCGAACATACAGGAAACGTGCGTGTAAAATGCGCAAAAATAGCAGATACCTGCATCACCGTTGACTCGGTTCAGTTTAACCGTGGCTTTTACGCCGTTAATATCCGTTTCTTTATAAATCTCAGATTTGAAGCTTGCGTTTGCGGCAGAAATCAAGAGTTTGAGGGCGTTACCGCCATCGACAAAAAGGTCGTTCTTTTCGGCGGCGAGAGCAATACAAGCGTATTTAAGAGCTACGCTTCCGGCACTTGCTGCAACAATGACGACACGACACATGAAAATAACGGCCCGACAGCTTCGGTCGAGGTTGCTTCCCCCGTTATTCTCGGCGCAAAGATAGTTGAGGAGAGAGAATACTCCTGCTGCTCTTGCTGCTGTTGCTGTGACGAGATTCCCGAGAGAGTTTACCACGACATCGGTGCACCCCTCTCGAACGGCGGCGGAAACAGAGTTCTGGTTGCGAGCATCGGCGTCTTCTCGGTAGTACGTCTTACTCGCCCCGCACAGTATCTTATAAACGCGACCGAGTATTCGGTTCCCGACAAGGAGTGCGTATGCGACGAGGAAAAGGACCCCTGCTGTCTCTTCCGTTCTATGGCTTTCCCGACAGAAGAGTTCTCAACGCCTTATCTTCCAACGCTTCGAGGCAACGATAAACACTGCGGCTGCAGAGATAACTACTGATATCTTTAATTTCTAACGGAATAATATAAACCGCCGGCGTGCGTAGCTCTCTGCCTTTTGGGCAGCAAAATTACGTGCGCCGACCGTTTTTTGTTCCCGACTATATAAAATGTAGGCTTTCTCTTGACAAATATCGCAAAAAGGGGTAAAATAATCACATATTTCAGAATAGAGGTATTCATATGTCAAAGCATATAATCCCCGAGGGCTATTCCTCGCAGCTTACTGTTCGTCAGACAGAGCTTGCAATTAAAAAAGTTAAAGATTTTTTCGAGAGAGACCTGGCGATAGAGCTTAATCTCACACGTGTCTCAGCGCCTATCTTCGTTGAAGCATCAAGCGGTCTTAACGACACTCTGAGTGGCACCGAGCGTCCCGTTGACTTTTCGGTTTTCTCGGGAGAACGCTTTGAGATAGTACAGTCTCTTGCAAAGTGGAAGAGAATGGCACTAAAGCAATATAATTTTAAGGTCGGCGAAGGTCTTTATACCGATATGAATGCCATCAGACGCGACGAGGAGACGGATAATATCCATTCTATTTTCGTTGACCAGTGGGACTGGGAAAAGGTTATCACCCGTGAGCAGAGAAATATTGAAACGCTCAAAAAAGCGGTCACAGACATATACGCTGCTATTCGACATACAGAAAACTTCATCGTTGACGATTATAATTTTATAGAGAGCCTTCTGCCCGAGGATATCACGTTTATCACAACGCAGGAGCTTGAGGATAAGTATCCCACGCTCTCGCCAAAGGAACGTGAATACAAAGCGGCAAAGGAATACGGAGCTATCTTCCTTATGCAGATAGGCGGAGCGCTGAAATCGGGCAAGATGCACGACGGCAGAGCCCCCGACTATGACGATTGGTCGCTCAACGGTGACCTTATAGTTTATTATCCCGTTCTCGACATCGCTCTCGAGCTCTCGTCTATGGGTATCAGAGTTGACGAGGCGGCTCTTATGCGACAACTTGAAATAAGAGGCTGTACTGAGAGAACGTCGCTTCCTTTCCACAGTGCTCTTTTGCGAGGCGATCTGCCTTACACTATGGGCGGCGGTATCGGTCAGTCAAGACTTTGTATGTTCTTTTTGAGAAAAGCACATATCGGAGAGGTTCAGTCTTCTTTCTGGCCGAGCGAGGTTGTGTCAGCATTTGAGAAATGCGGCGTGACGCTGCTTTAATAAAAAGAAAGGACGCCTTTTTTGAGGCGAGGACATAAAAATGCAATTCAACGGAGTAAATTTTGATACGTATTTTAATAACTATCCCGACAAGGACGGTTATTTCGGAAAATACGGCGGTGTTTATGTAGATGAAAAGCTGAAAGCGGCGATGGCGGAGATAACAGAGGCATATTTCTCTATCTGCCAATCGAGAAAATTCATCGCAGAACTTCGCAGAATAAGAAAAGAATTTCAGGGCAGACCAACACCCGTTTCTCACCTTGAAAGACTTTCCGACGCTCTTGGCGGCAAGGTTCAGCTCTATGCAAAGAGAGAAGATTTAAACCATTCCGGTGCCCACAAGTTAAACCACTGTATGGGTGAAGCGTTGCTTGCAAAATATATGGGCAAGAAAAAGGTCATTGCCGAAACGGGGGCAGGACAGCACGGCGTTGCTTTAGCTACCGCAGTCGCTTATTTCGGTCTTGAATGTGACATTTATATGGGGTCTGTTGACATAAAGAAGCAGGCACCGAACGTTGCAAGAATGAAGATACTCGGTGCAAACGTTATCGAAGTAACACATGGACTAAAGACACTAAAAGAGGCTGTTGATGCGGCTTTTGACGCTTACAGCAAAGAATACAAGGATTCTATCTATTGTATCGGAAGCGTTCTCGGCCCGCACCCATTTCCGATGATGGTTCGTGATTTCCAGAGCGTAGTCGGAATCGAGGCAAGAGAGCAGTTTATAGATATGACGGGACATTTGCCCTCAGCTATCGTTGCCTGCGTTGGCGGCGGCTCAAATGCGGCAGGACTTTTTGCGGGATTCCTTAACGACCCCGTTGATATATACGGCATAGAGCCTCTCGGCAGAGGTGCGGCTCTCGGTGACCATGCCGCAAGCTTGAAGTATGGCACGGAGGGTATAATGCACGGCTTTAACAGTATTATGTTAAAGGACGAGAACGGCGAGCCGGCTCCCGTTTATTCGGTAGCGAGCGGACTTGACTATCCTTCCTCAGGCCCTGAGCACGCATTCCTTCACGATCTCGGAAGAGTAAAATACGACGTTATCGACGACGAGGAAACGATCGACGCTTTCTACCGTCTCGCTCGTCTTGAGGGAATTATTCCCGCAATTGAAAGCTCACACGCAGTTGCATACGGCATGAAGCTGGCAAAGAGAATGGATCATGGCTCGGTTCTTATCAACCTCTCGGGCAGAGGCGATAAGGATATGGATTTCATTATCGAAAAATACGGCATAAGATAAGTCGGAGACAGATACGCTCTGATTTTGTAGAAAACGCTTGACAAATAAGCCATTATATTGTATAATGACAAAAAGCAGACGAAGTGTCGCGGAAATCTCTTTTTTCTGCGACACTTTACCTTTTAAGGAGTTTGAGATGAACAAAGTAACCGAAAAATTCGGATCGATGGTGTTCGACGAAAAAATAATGAGAGAGAAGCTGCCTCGCGAGATATACAAAAAAATGCAGGCAACTCTCAAAAAGGGAAAACGTCTTGACCGCGAAACCGCAAACGTCATTGCAAACGCAATGAAGGACTGGGCAATCGAGCTTGGTGCAACCCATTTTACGCATTGGTTTCAACCGATGACGGGCGTTACCGCAGAGAAGCACGATAGCTTTATCGCACCGACCGCTGACGGCAGGATAATTATGGATTTTACAGGCAAAGAGCTTGTGAGTGGAGAATCCGATGCTTCTTCTTTCCCCTCGGGCGGACTTCGTGCCACCTTTGAGGCAAGAGGATACACTGCGTGGGATCCGACTTCCTTTGCCTTTATAAAGGATAATACTCTTTACATACCGACGGCATTCTGTTCTTGGGGCGGTGAAGCACTTGACAAAAAGACTCCTCTGCTTCGTTCAATGGAAGCGATAAACAGAGAAGCTCTTCGAGTTCTCCGTCTTTTCGGAAAAGAGGACGAAACTGCTGTTAAGACAACGGTTGGAGCAGAGCAGGAATATTTCCTCATTGATGCCGAGACATTTACTCGTCGCCCTGACCTTATATATACGGGACGTACTCTTTTCGGTGCACGTCCACCAAAGGGACAGGAGCTTGACGACCACTATTTCGGTATAATCAAGCCCCGCGTCAAAGAATTTATGAAAGAGCTTGACGAGGAGCTTTGGAAGCTCGGCGTTCTCGCAAAAACCGAGCATAACGAGGGTGCACCCTGTCAGCACGAGCTCGCCCCTATATTCTCAACGACAAATATCGCGACAGACCATAACCAGCTCACAATGGAGCTTATGCAAAAGCTCGCAAAGAAGCACGGTATGGTATGTCTGCTTCATGAAAAGCCCTTTGAGGGCGTAAACGGAAGCGGAAAGCATAACAACTGGTCGCTTTCCACGTCAGGCGGAGTAAATCTGCTTGAGCCGGGAGACACTCCGTTTGAGAATGCACAGTTCCTTTTGTTCTTGACCGCCGTTATAAAGGCTGTTGACGATTATCAGGAGCTTTTGCGTATATCCGTCGCATCTGCCGGAAATGACCACCGTCTCGGTGCGTCCGAGGCACCGCCCGCTATCGTTTCTATGTTCTTGGGTGACGAGATCACCGCAATTCTTGAAGCGATCGAGAACGAGGGCAACGTCTGTGCCAAGGACAAAGAGATGATGAAGATTGGCGTTCACGTGCTTCCCAAATTCCCGAAGGACTCAACCGACAGAAACCGTACCTCGCCTTTTGCGTTCACCGGAAACAAGTTTGAATTCAGAATGGTTGGCGCATCGGCTTCTATTGCGGACGCAAATATAGTTCTTAATACTGCGGTTGCAGAGGTTCTCAAGAAGTTTGCTGACGAGCTTGAAGGTGCGTCCGACTTCAATTCCGCCCTGCATGATCTCATTCGCCGAACAGTTATCAAGCATAAGCGTATCCTCTTCAACGGAAACGGATATGACGATGCATGGGTTGAGGAATCGAAGAAGCGCGGACTTGCAAATCTGACAACAACACCTGACGCTCTTGCTCACTATCTTGATGAGAAGAACGTAAAGCTCTTTACCGAGAATAAGGTATTCAGCGAATCCGAGATGAAAGCAAGATATGAGATATATCTTGAAAGATACGCAAAGGTGCTGAACATCGAGGCTCGTACTATGGTTGATATGGTAAGAGGAGCTATCCTCCCCGCCGCCGCAAAGTATAAGCGTGAGCTTTCCGAGACGGCTATTGCAACCAAGGGCTTTATCGGCGGAGCAGACCTTAGCTTTGAAGAAGAAACGGTCGCATCTCTTACCGAGCTTTCATCAAGAGCATTTGCACTCCTTAAAATGCTTGAGAGTGCAAACGATACGGCAAAGGAGCTTCTGTGCTCAAAAGACAGAGCAGAAGCATACCGCGACAGCGTTCTTCCGATAATGGAGGATATGAGAAAGACGGTCGATGCCATCGAAACTCTCGTTCCGACGTCATCTTGGCCTTTCCCGACCTATGGTGAGATCCTTTTCGGTATTAAATAATAATTATATGCTTTAAGGGGACAGTCGAAACGACTGTCCCCTCTTTTTTTATTTTTCAAAATCAATATGTCGGCGTATCGAGTCGCCAGCCGTCGTCGGTGAGCGTAAACGACAAAACAACCGTCATTTTCTCGCCCTCAAGAGAGCTTTCGATCTCTATATTGACAAAATCCTCGCTTGACGGTGTTATCATCTTCATCGTGTCGTAGTCATAGGTTCTCGCCGAGGTTATAAGAGGCTCATACGACATACTTTTATATATCCAAGTGTCCCACTCGATATATTTTGCGGTCGTTACACCTGAAATGTCATCGGCGTATCCCACAAAAACCATTTCGTATATCGGCTCAAGATATTCTTTTGAATACACCTTCTCCGCCGATATCTTTATATCCTCAATCGTAAGATACTTACTATCCTCTCGAACGACCTCATAGTCGTCCAAATATTCGGTCATATCAACATATATCTGCTTATCTTCATCGCTTCCGTCTCTTTTATGTACGGGAAGCCCCTCGCCGAAAAGAATATCGTTTATTTCTGCCGACGCTTCTATAAGAGAGATAAACTCGTCTTTTACGTCCTCAAGCGGCGGCGGATCGGTCATGATCGGGGACTTTGAGCAGGATGTGCCGACAAATAGGAGGAGTGCAGCGAAGATCGCTGCACTTGTTTTTTTTATTTTATTACTTTTTATGTTTATTTTCATAAAACCCCTCCGCAGAGTCTATCATTCCTCTGAGATCTTCTCGGCCGACTCTGCTATCTCGCTCTCGGGAGCAATACGTACGATACCCGAGATCAGTGCCTCGGAATCTACGTTCATTACGCGAACACCCGCCGCCGTTCTTGAATAAACGTTGATAGAATCAACGGGCGTTCTGATTATCGTACCTGCATCTGTTATTATCATAACGTCATCGTTCTCTCCGACAGACGCAATACCCGCAAGCAGACCTGTATCTTCATTGATATTATGGCACATATAGCCTGCACCGCCGCGATTCTTCATATTTCTGAAGTCGCCAAACTCTGTTCTCTTACCCTTACCACGCTCGGTTACAGTAAGCAGCGTCTTGCCTTCCTCAACGAGAGCAATTCCCTTGATATAGTCGCCCTCACGCAAGCTCATACCTCTGACGCCTCGTGCGGCTCTGCCCATCGCTCTTACGTTCTGCTCGCTGAAACGAACGGTATGACCCTCGTGCGAAGCGATAATGACGTCATTCGTACCGTTTGTATGAAGAACAGATACGAGCTCGTCGCCCTCATCAAGTCCAAGAGCTATCTTTCCGCCCTTTCTCTGATACTCAAAGTCAGTAAGTAAAGTCTTTTTTATGACACCGTATTTCGTTACCATCGTCAGATATTCGCCATCAACAAAATCCTTTATGCCAAGCACGGCGGTTATCTTTTCACCCTCACGCAAGTCGAGGATATTTACGACGTTCGTTCCCTTTGCCGTTCTTGAAGCCGAAGGAATACGGTAAGCCTTGACGGTATAAACACGTCCTGTATTTGTAAAGAGCATAAGATACGAATGGGAATTCATGACCGTTACCTTATCGATAAAGTCATCTTCCTTTGTCGTCATTCCTATCTTGCCGACGCCGCCTCTGTTCTGTGCGGTGTATTCGGAAACGTGCTGACGCTTGATATATCCCGAATTTGTCATCGTAATAACGCAGGTATGACGTTCGATAAGATCTTCAAGATCTATCTCCTCTTCCGCCTCAACTATATCCGTCTTTCTGTCATCACCAAAGCGGTTCTTTATCTCATTCATCTCTTCCTTGATGATGTCAGAAACTCTGTATTCATTTGCAAGGATATCGCGAAGGTCCGCAATAAGCTCGCGTAGCTTCTGGAGCTCGTCCTCTATCTTCTGTCTTTCAAGACCCGTAAGTCGTCCGAGAGTCATCTCAACGATAGCCTGAGCCTGCTCATCCGAAAGGCCGAATCTCTCGCAAAGTCTTTCCTTTGAATGAGGAATAGACTCGGAGGTCTTCATTATCTCAACGACCTCGTCGATGTTATCGGTGGCTACTATATATCCCTCGAGGATATGCTCTCTCTTCTCAGCCTTGCGAAGCTCGAATGCAGTTCTTCTCGTAATTACCTGCTTCTGATGCTTGATGTATATGTCAAGTATATCTGCAAGAGGGAGTATCTTCGGCTCACCGTTCACGAGTGCGAGCATATTTATGGCACAGGTGTCCTGAAGCTGGGTATATTTATAGAGCTGGTTCATAATTACTTGACCGTTCGCATCGCGGCGGTATTCTACTACTATTCTCATACCGTCCTTACCCGATTCGTCACGAATGTCGGTAATTCCCTCTATTCTCTTGTCCTTAACGAGCTCTCCAATGCTCTTGCAGAGCTCGCTCTTGTTTACCTGATAAGGTATTTCAGTGTAAATGATGCGGTTCTTTTCCGCCTCTATCTCACCCTTTGCGCGCACCATAACGCGTCCCTTACCCGTTTTGTAGGCATCGATGATTCCGCGAGTGCCGTAGATAGTTGCGGCGGTGGGAAAATCGGGGCCCTTTATATATTCCATCAGCTCTTCTACCGAGCATTCGGGGTTATCCATACGATAGGTTGTAGCGTCGATGACCTCACAGAGATTGTGAGGGGGAATATTAGTCGCCATACCGACGGCGATACCGATAGAACCGTTTACAAGCAGGTTCGGGAACTTACTTGGCAGAACGGTAGGCTCTTTTCTCTTATTATCGAAGTTTGGAGCGAAATCAACGACGTCCTTTTCGATATCTCTCATAAGATAATCGGCAATTCTACTCATTCTTGCCTCTGTGTAACGGTAAGCAGCCGCTCCGTCACCGTCAACCGAGCCGAAGTTACCCTGACCGTCAACAAGCTTATATCTCATAGAGAAATCCTGCGCGAAGCGCACCATAGTTCCGTAAACCGCCGCATCACCGTGAGGATGATAGCGGCCAAGCACGTTACCGACGGTCGTTGCCGACTTGCAGTAAGGCTTGTCGTGCGTGAGGTTGTCCTCGTACATCGCATACATTATTCTTCTCTGACCGGGCTTCATACCGTCGCGTGCGTCGGGGAGCGCACGGCTCGTAATGACGCTCATCGAATATTCAATAAATGACTTTTTGACCTCTTTTTCAATGTCTATATCGACAATTTTTTGGTCCTCAAAAAGTATATCCTGTTCCGTATAATCGTTTTTCTTTGCCACTTTCTTTTACGCCTTTCCTTTATTAAACGTCAAGATTCTCCGCATATTTTGCGTTTTCCTGAATGAATTCGCGTCTGGGCTCGACCTTATCTCCCATAAGCACCGAGAACATATTGTCGCAAGCAATAGCATCTTCAAGCGTTGCGCGAAGTATCGTTCTTGTGTTCGGATCCATCGTCGTTTCCCAAAGCTGCTCGGGATTCATCTCACCAAGACCCTTGTAGCGCTGAGTATCAACGTTTCCGCCAAGTTCCTCTACGTATCTGTCCCTTTCCTCATCACTGAACGCGTATCTTACCTGCTTGCCCTTCCAGACCTTGTAAAGCGGAGGCTGTGCGAAGTAGATATGTCCGTCCTCGATAAGCTGACGCATATAACGGTAGAAGAACGTCAGAAGAAGTATTCTTATATGTGAACCGTCAACGTCCGCATCGGCCATTATAATTATCTTTCCGTAGCGGAGCTTTGTTATATCGAAATTTTCTCTTCCTATTCCGCAGCCGAGAGCCTGAATGATAGGCGTAAGCGACTGATTTCCGTAAACGCTCGCCTCGCGGCTCTTTTCAACGTTAAGGACTTTACCGCGAAGCGGCAATATTGCTTGGAATCGGCTGTCTCTGCCCTGCTTTGCACTTCCTCCCGCAGAATCTCCCTCTACGAGATAAAGCTCGGTAAGCTCTGCCTTTCTCTCCATACAGTCTGAGAGCTTTCCGGGCATCGAGCCACTTTCAAGGAAACCTTTTCTTCTCGTTTCCTCTCTTGCACGTCTTGCCGCCTCTCTTGCTCTCGTTGCCTCAACCGCCTTTTCTATGATAGTCTTTCCAACGGCGGGGTTTTCCTCGAAAAATTCGGCAAGCTTTGTAGTTACCATGCCGTAAACGAAGGGTCTTATATCACTGTTTCCGAGCTTACCCTTTGTCTGTCCCTCAAACTGCGCCTCGGTGAGCTTTACCGAGATGATCGCAGTAAGACCTTCTCTTACATCCTCACCCGAAAGATTTTTATCGTTATCCTTGAGTATCTTCTTTGCTCTTCCGTAATCGTTTATGACCTTCGTGAGAGCAGTGTTGAAGCCGATATTATGAGTTCCGCCCTCTATCGTGTGAATATTATTTGCAAAGGATATCACAGTTTCATAATATGAGGTTGTATATTGAAGAGCAACCTCAGCTACAAAATTATCCTTTTCGGCCTTCATGTAAATTACCTGAGGATGAATGGCATCGTCTGTCTTCTGCGCGTTAAGATATTCAACGAATGAGATTATACCACCCTCGTACATAAGGTCGTCTTCCTTTACGGGATCAACTCTCTCGTCACGGAGAACTATATTCGTTCCGCCGTTAAGGAACGCCTGTTCACGCAAACGGTTAAGGAGTATATCGTAATTAAAGACTGTTGTCTCGGTAAATATCTCGGCATCGGGCTTGAATCTAACGTAAAGACCGTGATCTGAGGTCTCTCCCTCGCACTTGAATGCTCTCGTTACCTTACCTCTCTCAAAACGCTCGGTATATCTCTTTCCGTCGTAGCAGTTATCAACCTCAACCCACTCTGAAAGGGCATTTACGACAGATGCACCGACGCCGTGAAGACCGCCGGAAAATTTATATCCGTCACCGCCGAATTTTCCGCCCGCATGAAGCACCGTATATACCACTTCAAGAGTAGGTATTCCCATCTTCGGGTGGATATTTGAAGGGATACCTCTTCCGTTGTCTCTTACAGAGACAGAGTTATCCTTATGTATAGTCACCTCTATGCGTGAGCAATGACCTGCAAGAGCCTCGTCGATAGAGTTATCCACTATCTCATAAACGAGGTGATGAAGTCCTCTCTCAGAAGTTGAGCCTATATACATTCCGGGACGTTTACGAACCGCCTCCAGACCCTCAAGCACTTGTATTTGGCTTTCGTCATAAACGTGATTTTCGTTGTTTTGCATTTGTCTTTCCTTTCAGATTTTGTTTTACGCTTTTTTCTTTATTTATTCGTAGTTATTTTCAAGTCTTCCAATAAGAGCAAGAGAAGAAAGCTGAGAAAAGCATATCTTGAACTTGCCTCTGTCCGCAAAATCACTTTCCGTATCGGAATATATAATGAAAGACTTTGGAATTTCATTGTTTGCCGACTCAAGCATGCCTTCTTTTTCGGCGTTTACAAGATATTTTCTTGTTTCTGCCGACATACTTGCGTTATCTGTATCAAAAATTCCTATTATATTTTTTTCTCTTATGTTTTTGTTGTTTCCAACGTGAAGATACATATTTTTATATCCTCTCAAAAAATGTATTCGCCGTTTTTTACGATAATTTTTTTTGATGTCGCAAAATACGTCTTTTCACAGGTCGATATAATAACCTGCCTGTCCTTTATCGAGCAGAGAAGAAAATTACGTCGCCTCTCATCAAGCTCACTCAGCACGTCATCAAGCAAAAATATCGGATTCTCGCCCGTCTCATACCGACATATATCCCCTTCCGCGAGCTTCATCGCAAGAGCAAGAGACCTCTGTTGCCCTTGAGACGCAAAGGACCTTGCACTTTTGCCGTTTATAAGAATTTCTATATCGTCCTTATGAATTCCCCAGAGAGTTGAGCCTGCCGCTATCTCTCTCTCAATATTAGAGCTTAAAAGTTCTTTATATCTTTTCTCGACCGCCTCTATATCCTCATATTCGTCCGGACTCTGTTTCGATGAACCTATATATGACATCTCAACATTTTCTTTTTTGTCCGTCATCTCACAGAAATATTCGGCAACGGCTTCCTCAACCTTTTTTACGTATCTTGACCTTATATGACTGATAAACGCCGCTTCGTGTGCCAACTGTTCACTCCATATATTTATAGTTTCCTTTAATGTGGAAAAGTCAGCTTCTGCATTTTTTATCAGTTTATTTCTTTGTTCAAGTATAGCATAATATTTTTGCAGAGATTTGAGATAAACGGGCCTGAACTGAGATATTGCAACGTCGAGATAGTTACGCCTCATAGAAGGCCCTTCTTTTATCAAGGACAGATGCTCCGGACAGAATAATACTGCCCTGAAACAGCCTATCATTTCACTCAACTTATCAATTTTAACGCCGTTTAAGAGTATTTTTCTGCGACAGCCTCTCGCAACGCCCACCGAAAGAGTCTGAATATCGCTTCTTGAAGAGTCCTTAAACCCTATTTCTATGAGATATTCTTTTTCTCCGAATTTTATGGCGTCCGCTTCCTTTACGGCACGAAAGCTTTTTCCTGTAGTAAAAGTATATATAGCCTCGATAAGATTTGTTTTTCCTTGAGCGTTGTCTCCTTCAAGAACATTTACTCCATCATCAAAAACTATCTCTTCATCTTCTATATTTCTATAATTTTTAAGCTTTATATAGTTACATACCATAAAAATTATTCTTTTATGCGAACAGGAAGAATCATATAAAGCTCTTCTATTCCGTCTTCCTCTTCAAGAGGCTCTATATTCATGCTTGTAAGTGGAGTAGATATTGAAAGCTTTATCTTTTCTGTGTCACAAGAGCGTATAGAATCCATAAGATAACGGTTGTTGAATGCAATCAACACATCTTCACCCTCATGACTTATTTTAACCTCGTCATAAGAGCTTCCGTTAGTAGAAACTGCGGAAATTTCTATATTTTCTCCGCTTACGTTAAGCTTAACGTGTGAACGAACGCTTCCCGCTATCTTTTCTTCGGTTATAAGAGCAGCTCTCTCAAGAGAGGACATAAGCTCTTCCTTATTTACTTCAACCGTAACCTTATGATTTGTGAGTATAATTCTTTCATAATCTATATACTCGCCCTCTATAAGTCTTGAGAAGAATATTATATTTCCAATCTCAAAAACTATATGCTTTCTCATAAGGTATATTCTCGTCATCTTTTCCTCGTCGTTTGAGAGGAGCTTATAAAGCTCGTTTACAGTTTTAACGGGAAGAATAAAAGAATAATGTATATATTTATCGCTTTCGTTTCCTTTTTTGATTTCAGTACGTCTTGAGCAACGAGCAAGCTTGAAGCTGTCACACGCAACTATCATAATACCGTCGTCATTTACGTGAACAAAACAGCCGTTCAATACCTGTCTTTGATCTACAGTACCCATAGCATAGGTCGTTTTATCCAACATCTTGCGTAAAACACCTTCACCTATATAGAAACCCATCTCACTCTTCAAAGAGGGTACAGACGGAAAATTTTCACCCTCAAGAGCGTTCAGACGGAATGTAGAACGACCGCTTGTTATCGTCGCACATAATTTTTCATCTACAGTGAGAGTTATATCCTCGTTTTCCATAACGTAAAGAGTCTGATTGAACTTTTGAGCATTTATAACGAAATATCCTTCTTCTATTACCTCTGCTTCGATCGTCGTTCTCATTCCCTTTTCAAGCTCGTATGTTGTGAGAATAACTGTATTCGGCATCTTTGCTTCTATAAGAATACCTTCAACTGCAGGTAAAGTAGATCTGCTTTGAGCCGTTGCCATAAGAGGAGCTATTGCGTTTGCGAGTATTTTACGTTTGAAAATGATTTTCATTTTTAATTTTTCCCTCCGTTTTTTTAAGATAGAATAGAAAGAATAGAATAGAAAAGAATAGTAGTATTATTAGTGTTTGTTGATAATGTGGAAAAGTGAATTTTCCCTCATTTTTAGATTCCGAAAGTCTTTATTTTCAAGTTTTTTAATTATTTTCACAGAAAAGATAAAAGTGGAAAATACATAATAAAACATTCAAAAAAACAGACATATGTTTGTGCAAAAACTGTTCTTAATTTTTTAGAATAGAAATATTCAAGGAAATTAAAAAATAAATGAAAAAAATCAAAAAACAAAACTTGAAAAATAATGTTGATAATGTGGAAAATAAATTTATTTTATGCTGAAGATTGGAATTATCAACAGCTATGTATAAAACTTTCTAAACAATCTAAATACATATAAAATAAACTAAATCCAAAATTTTCTATTTGATATTCAACAAAGTTTTCCACATACAAAAATCAAGATTTTATTTTTAGATATAAAGTGTGGATAAGCTATTTAGAAGAATGTTATAAAGCTGTTATATAATATCAAAGCTCTCCAGTTTCAACTTCCTTTGTTATTTCTTCAAGCTCCATAACAATCATATTGTCCGAAATGAGTTTTTTCTCAACAATGTCAATAGACGCCATAACGGTACTGTGATCTCTGTTAAATATCTTACCTATATTAGGCAAACTCATTTCTGTTATCTTGCGTATAAGATAAATAGTTATATGTCTTGCCTTTGCAAGATCCTTTGTTCTTTTAGCACCGATTAGCTCGTCTTTCTTAAATCCGTATTTTTTATATACAGAGAGAAATATTTTATCTATTGTAACGCTTACAGGCTCTGCCCCTCCGAGAAGCTCATGAAGCAGGTTTTTAGCTACTTCAATAGTTATTTCCTTGCCGGAAAGGAATATAAGAGCACTCAATTTCTTGATAGCTCCCTCTATCTGCCTTATGTTTGAACGAAGATTTTCGGCAAGAAAAGTAAGAACGTCATCGGGAATGGTTATCTTACCCTGCTCAGCCTTCTTTTTGATGATAGCCATTCTGAGTTCAAGATCGGGAGGCTGTATGTCTGCCAAAAGTCCCATCTCAAATCTTGAAACAAGTCTTCTCTCAAGGTCGGGAATTTCTCTTGGCGGACGGTCACTTGTCATAATTATTTGTTTCTCGTTCTCATAGAGAGCGTTGAAGGTATGGAAAAATTCCTCCTGCGTTGCGACCTTACTTGCAATAAACTGTATGTCGTCTATCATCAGAATGTCGCACTTACGGTATTTTTCACGGACTTGCGACATTGATTGTCTTGAAAGACTGTCGATAAGCTGGTTTGTGAAATCCTCGCCCTTTATGTAAACTATATTTGCATCGGGATTTTCTTTTTTTATTTTGTTCGTTATAGCGTACATCAAGTGAGTTTTACCTATACCGCTCGGACCGTAAAGGAAAAGAGGATTATATTGAGACGCTGTGTGTCCCTCTTCAGCGTTTACGACGTTTTGAGCAACAGCCCAACAAGCAGCTCTTGCAAAGTTGTTTGAGCTTCCCTCAATGAAGTTATCAAAGGTATATTCAAAATTGAATGAAGGAAAGGGAGAAAAATTATTCTTTTCCGTTTCTTCAAAATTGTCTTTTTCCTCTGTTTTTTCGGACGTATCCTCAGAGAACAAATTTACACCTCTATCATTGCTTTCAAACAAAACAGAAACCTTTATGCTGTGACCGAGAAAATCCTCAAAAGCCTCTTCCAAAACCTTTACATATTTGTTATTTATGATACTTATTTTGTATTCGGAAGGACCAAAAAGCACGATTTCATCTTTTGTAAAAGAATGTATATAGAGATCAGAAAACCATAGGTCAACAGTAGAAGAAGCAAATTTGTTATCTTCAACAAAAGAACGCTTTATTTGTTCCCAAATGTTTTTTATTTCCTCAGAATTTAACATCCTAAGACTCCTTAAAAAAGAAATTTTTTTACACATATATAGTATTATATATATTATAACATATTATTATATATATTGCAAGTAAAATAATCATTTTTTTATGTGGAAAACTTTTTTTATTTAAATTATTTACATATATCGCGTTTTTTGATATAATAGCAGATGAAAAAGTTATGTTTCACGTTAAACAATAAAAAACAAAAAAGAGGAATCGTTATGAGAAACGCACAGCTTGCCGATATATTGCGTCCGAAGAGCTTTGACGAAATAGTAGGTCAAAAGCATCTTTTCGGAGAGCGTGGTGTTGTTCGTCGAATGATAGAAAAATCAAAAATAAATAATATGATATTTTTCGGCCCTCCCGGTACCGGAAAAACTACTGCCGCTACTATCATAGCTGAGAAAAGCGGAATGGTTTTCCGCCGCCTGAACGCAACGACGGCATCTCTTTCCGACGTAAAGGAAATAGCGAACGAAACGAATAACGTTTTCGGTAGCGGAGGGATACTTTTGTATCTTGATGAGATACAATATTTCAACCGTAAACAACAGCAATCCCTGCTTGAATATATGGAGGACGGTCGCATAACCCTTATTGCATCAACGACCGAAAATCCGCATTTTTATATATATAATGCTATACTTTCACGTTCTTCTTTGTTTGAGTTTAAGCCTGTTGCACCCGAGGACTGCATCGCGGCTCTCAGACGTGCTTTTGACTATCTCAATAAGTTGGAAAACGAAAACAAAAAGGTTGAGGATAACGTACTTTTATACATAGCAAAAATAGCTCAGGGTGACGTTAGAAGTGCAATAGTTGTCTTAGAGAATTCTTTCTATTCTGCCGAAAATGAGATAAAAAAAGAGGACGTTGACGCTTTTAATGCGATGGGAGGAAGCTTTAATGACGATACTCATTACGACCTACTTTCCTGTCTGCAAAAGTCTATTCGAGGCTCGGATCCAGATGCGACCGCATTTTACGTAGCAAAGCTGATAGCTGCGGGTGAGCTGTTATCTCTTTGCCGTCGATTGCAGGTGATAGCAAGTGAGGATATAGGACTTGCATATCCCATGGCGGCGGTCATAACCCGTTCCTGCTGTGAATCCGCTGTAGAATTAGGGCTTCCCGAGGGACGAATACCCTTGATAAATGCGGCTATAATGCTCGCAACAGCACCTAAATCAAACTCTGCTTATATGGCTTTGGCGGCGGCAAGCGAGGACGTTGAAGCAGGACTTGGAGTCGAGTGTCCGCCGCATCTGCAAAGTCCGCTTTTCAAGGGATATAAGTATCCGCACGATGCCCCGAATCATTATTTGAATCAGCAGTATCTTCCGAACGACATCAAAAATAATATATATTATAAGTTCGGAGATAACAAGACAGAGCAGACGGCAAAAGCATATGCAGATTCTATAGGAAGCTCAAAATATAAAACCGACAAATGACAATATTTGTCTTATTATGATGGTGAAAAAATAAAATGTACGAAGAGAAAAACGATAATTGTTTTAATGAAAATAAAGCACAAGTCGCCATAATAGGAGCGGGCCACGCAGGAATCGAGGCGGCTCTCGCTTGTGCCAGAACGGGAATAGATACTGTTCTTTTCACGATGAGCCTTGATGCTGTCGGAAATATGCCCTGCAACCCATCTATAGGAGGCACGGGAAAAGGACATCTCGTTTATGAAATAGATGCGCTTGGCGGCGAGATGGGCAGAGCTGCGGATCTTGTAACTATGCAGAGTAGAACTCTGAATTTGGGCAAGGGTGCCGCAGTGCATTCAAAGCGTATTCAGGCGGACAGAAGAAAATATCAGATGATAATGAAGAAAACGCTTGAAAAAACAGAAAATCTGCGTCTTATTCAAACCGAAATAACCGAGATAATAACCGAAAAAACGAATTCTGATAGTGGTACACAAAGAATAACGGGACTTGTTACAAGCCTTGGAGACGTCTGGAGAGTCGAGAAGGTCATAATTTGCTCGGGAACTTATCTTGACAGCCAAATTTTTGTCGGTAATAACGTATATGAATCAGGCCCTGATGCCCTTTTGCCCTCAAGAGGACTTGCGGATTCGCTAAGAGCTCACGGAGTGAATCTTATGCGATTCAAGACCGGCACACCGGCTCGTATAAAAAGAAGCTCAATAGACTTTTCCTCCCTTGAGGTTCAGGCAGGAGAAGAGCCGATAACGCCTTATTCTTCAAGAACCGGGGAGGGTGAGCTTGATGAGCTTGAGCAGGTTCCGTGTCACATCGTTTATACAAATGGGGACACGCATAACATAATAAAAGAGAACATAAAAAGAAGTGCCATGTATTCGGGCAATATAACGGGAACAGGCCCGAGATATTGTCCGTCGATCGAGGATAAAATCGTCAGATTTGCTGATAAGGAAAGACACCAGCTCTTTGTCGAGCCTATGGGAGAGGACACGGAGGAGATGTATCTGCAGGGGTTCTCAACCTCGATGCCGACAGATGTTCAGATGAAGATGATACATTCGCTTTGTGGCTTCGAGAGAGCACAGGTGATGCGTTATGCTTATGCTATAGAATACGACTGCGTTGACCCGCTTTCGCTTCATCCAACGCTTGAATTCAAAGAGATAGAGGGACTTTACGGTGCAGGACAGTTCAACGGAACGTCAGGCTATGAGGAAGCAGCGGCACAGGGACTTGTCGCAGGACTTAATGCGTCCTTGGCTCTGCGAGGACGCGAGCCGCTTATATTGCAGAGATCGGGGTCTTATATCGGTACTCTTATAGACGATCTTGTTACAAAAGGTACGAACGAGCCTTATCGAATGATGACCTCGCGCTCCGAATATCGACTGCTGCTAAGGCAGGATAATGCAGACCTGCGACTGAGCAAAATAGGACACGAATGTGGTCTTTTGAGTGATGAAGAATATGATAAATTCCTTCGCAAAAAGAGTCTTATAGAGGAAGAAATAAAAAGACTTGAAAAAACGAATATTTCACCTGACCGCGCAAACAAATTGCTCGAGAGGATAGGAGAAACGGCAGTATCAAGCGGTGTTTCTCTTGCCGATCTTCTCCGCCGTCCCGCCGTGACTTATGAAGACCTCTCCGAGCTTGACAACAAGAGAGAAGATTTGCCGAGAGCCGTCAAGACGACCGTTCAGGTTTCGATAAAATACGAGGGGTATATAAAAAAGCAGATGGCAGAGGTGAGACGTCAAGCGTCGCTTGAAGAAAAGGTTCTGCCGACAGATATTGATTATATGTCGCTCAAAGGACTTCGCATAGAGGCGGCACAGAAGCTGACGAAGATCCGACCGATGACAGTCGGACAAGCATCTCGAATAAGCGGAGTCAGCCCTGCGGATATTTCGGTTTTGTTAATCTATCTTGGAATAAAATAGGCCTTTTGTGGCATCGAATAAAATTATCCAAATCGCACAGCTATACGTTTTATATAATTTTATTTGAAAAGATTTTTGAAAAAAATCGAGGTATATAATGTAATGATAGAAAAATCAGAATTTTTTGCCAAAGTTGAGGAGATTTTCGCCAAAAACGCACTTGAAGAGTATCTTACGGCAGAAATTTGTGAAAAATTTTACGCTCTTACAAACAAAATGCTCGAGACGAACGAAAAGATGAATATAACCGCAATAAAGGATATAGATTCTATAATTTCGCTTCATTATGCGGATTCACTGATTCTTTTGTCAGCAGGGATAGAAGAGGGGGCAAAGGTTCTTGACGTCGGATGTGGCGGCGGATTCCCTTCATTTCCAATCGCCATAGCGCGTCCCGATATAAATGTTGTCGGGATAGACAGCACTGCAAAGAAAGTAAATTACATAAACGAGACGGCAAAGGAGATCGGAATAGACAATCTCGAGGCTATTTCCGGTCGTGCGGAGGACTTTTGTGCAAAGGAAAACGCAAGGGAAAGCTTTGATATTGTATGTGCAAGGGCGGTTGCGGCTTTGCCGATATTGAGTGAGCTTTGTTTGCCGTTTGTGAAAAAGGACGGTAGGTTTATAGCTCTGAAATCAAGAACCGCCGAAGAGGAGATAGAGGCCTCAAGGGGCGGTATCAAAAAACTCGGCGGAAAAATAGAAAAGATAGAGAAGACAACCCTTTATATACCAAACTCCGAGGAAGCCGAGAGAAATCTCATAATCATAAGAAAAACAGATAAAACACCCCCTCAATACCCTCGAAATTACGCTCAGATAAAGAAAAAACCGCTTTCATAAGCGGTTTTTTTCTTTGCTTTTGCGAATGTTTCACATGAAACATCAAGGGTGACGGGCGAAGTTTCACGTGAAACCTATACGGCTTTTCTCGGATGAGGGATTTTTATTTCTATTGTAACACCCGTATCGTCCTCGTGCTTCTTTGAAAATATCTCAACCCCCGCACTTTTGACAATATCAAGCGCACGGTCAAGGCTGTTGTAGAAAAGCCGTATGTCCTTGATAATAGGTATTTTTCGGCTTGTTTTCGTCGCTTCGCAAAGCTCCGCTTCTGCGGCGGCAACAAGCTTTTCTATATAATTTTCAGTCGAGTGTACGTTCATATGTGCTTTTGTTATAACCCTGATAGCTGAAAGTCTGTCGGCGGGAGAGAAAAGTTTTAAGAGAGCACGTGCGTGTCTTTCGGTCAGGTGGTTTTCGAGGATCGCTTTTTCTTCTTCCTTTGTAAATCTGAGAAGACGCAACTTGTTTGCGACGGCAGATTGGCTCATCGAAAGACGCTTTGCGACCTCTTCCTGCGTAAGCTTGAATGTTTCGATAAGCTTTTTCATAGCACGTGCAGTCTCGAAAATATTGAGATCCTCTCGCAAAAGATTTTCTATCAGGGCAAGTTCCGCCGATTTTTTGTCGTCCGCACTTATAATAATACAAGGAACGCTTTTCATTCCGAGCATTTTTGCCGCACGAAAGCGCCTTTCGCCCGCAACTATCTCAAATTTTGAGGGCAAAGCTTCAATCGGTTCCAGGTCTTCGTCGTAGGCGTCAGAACCGAGAATCTTCGCCACCTCATAGGTAACCAAACGAACAGTCAAGGGTTGCAGGATCCCGTAACGTCTGATCGAATCGGCAAGACGGATGGTCGAGTTTGATTCAAAGAATTCGCGAGGCTGAGAACGGTTGGGCAGAATTGCCGAGATATCAATATTTATGACCTGTGCTCCGTCGAGAGACAGCTTGTCCTGTGCTTTTCTGCGATTTATCTCTTTGCGAGAGAGAGAACGCACGTCAGGCCGCCATTCTTCGAGCTTTTTCGGGATCGGACGATGCTCAATTACGCTCTCAAAAGCGTCCTTGTCCGGCGGCACAGTTTCGCCCGCTGCCATATTTTCTTCTATTTCCTTCAGCACATCTAACATTCCCTCAACATTTCCTATTTCATTTTTTCTTGTTATAACGTTTGTGTGATTTTCCGTCATTTTGAAACACTTCCTTTCTTTTTCTGTGAGGTCATTTTACCATAAGAATACTGCTGATATGCTCGTTTTTTGGAGTGTGATTTTATGTTACTTTGTGGTAAAAGAGCATCTTAAATGTTCGGCTTTGTTGGGTAATAACGATTTTTCAGCATATCGGGGAGATTTTTTGAGCCGTATTTGTTTTTTTGAGCCGAGTTTTGAGGTGCGATTTTTATTTTTCGCCTAAAATTTTTTGCTTTTATAAAGATTTGAATAAATATTTAATAATTAGAAATTAACATTGAAAAAAAGGAAAATAGGTGTTATAATATAAGGTAACCGATGAAAAAATATACTTATTTATATAATGAGGAAAATAATGGGAAAAATAATAACCTTTGCGAACCAAAAAGGCGGGGTTGGTAAAACCACCTCGGCGGTAAACGTGGCGGCGTCTTTGGGGATTCTTGGGAAAAAGGTGCTGATCGCAGACCTTGACCCGCAGGGAAATTCGACAAGCGGCGTTGGAATTGCAAAAAAATCACTCAAAAATACCACAGCAGAGATACTGATGGGTAATATAAAAGCTACAGACGCCATTATAAAGACGAAATTTGAAAATCTTTCGATAATTCCCGCAAACATAAGCCTCGCGGGGAGTGAGCTTGACCTTTTTTCGATCGAGCATGGTGAGAGGTGTCTCAAAAACGCACTTGATGAGGTAAAGGAAGAATATGATTATATAATCATCGACTGTCCGCCCTCGCTCGGTATGCTGACTCTCAACTCGCTTGTTGCAAGTGACGGAGTGATTGTGCCTATGCAGTGCGAATTTTACGCGCTTGAGGGCCTTTCGCAGCTGATGATAACGATAGGAAAGATAAAGCAGCAGTATAATCCGTCGCTGTTCGTTTGCGGAATACTTGTTACGATGTATAACGGAAGATTGGTTCTTTCGATGCAGGTAATAAGTGAGCTTAAAAAGCATTATTCGGACAAGCTCTTTAAGACCACGGTTTCAAGAAACGTTCGTCTTTCAGAGGCTCCGGGCTTTGGTATGCCGGTATATTACCACGATAAGCATTCAAAGGGCAGTGCCGAATATCTTGAGGTTGCAAGAGAACTCATAGAGAGAATTTGATTAAAATACATATAGTAATAGTTAGAAAAACGGAGATATAAGAATGGCAAAACAAACAGGACTTGGGAGAGATTTTTTCGCTATCCTTGAGGATAATCTGCCAGAGAACAAAAGAGGGACAACGTCAACGCTTCGGATTTCCGAAATAGAGCCGAGAAAAAATCAGCCGAGAAAGACATTTGAAGAGGAATCGCTGAGGCAGCTGTCCGAGTCGATCGCAGTACACGGAGTTCTTCAGCCGATAATCGTCAGAGAAAGCTCGATCGGTGGGCTTTACGAGATAATTGCGGGCGAGAGACGTTGGAGAGCGTCGAAAATGGCGGGACTTTCCGAAATTCCCGTAGTAATTTTTGACGGAGATGATCTTAAAGCCGCACAGGTGGCAATAATAGAAAACGTACAGAGACAGGATCTCAATCCTCTTGAGGAGGCGCTCGGATACCGTGATCTCATAGAACGCTTCGGGCTTACGCAGGAGCAGGTGGCGGATCAGGTCGGAAAAAGCCGTCCGACGATAACGAATATGATGCGTTTGCTGGAGCTTCCGGACGAGGTTCTTGAGATGATAAAGGAGAAAAAGCTCAGCTCAGGTCACGCAAGAGCACTTCTGGGGCTTAAAAAGGAAGAAAACATTCTTCCTCTTGCGAACAAGGCCTATATGAGAGGACTGTCGGTAAGAGAGGTCGAGGCGGCAGTTAAGAGGCTCAATTCCGGAAACGGAAGACAGGCTCGTTTTGAGGGGGCAAGAGACGATCAGGTTGGCGTTTACCTAAAAGAGCTTGAGAGAAGGAGTATGTCCTTGCTTGGCAGAAAGGTACGTATAAACAACGACCCGAAAAAGAAAACGCTTGAACTTGCATATACCGACAGCGAAGATCTGGCAGAGATCTTAAAGAAGCTCTGCGGAGACGAGCTTTTTGAGAACGACAATATTTTTTAACACTTAAAATTTTATCATAAAATATCGAGAGGGAAAAACTATGCTTGACATAAGATTTATCAAAGAAAATACGGAATACGTAAAGGAAAGACTTAAAACAAGACAGAAGGATTACAGTGCCGAGATAGACGAGCTTGTTACGCTTGACGGAGAGCGTAGAGCTTTGATCGCAGATACAGAAGCGAAGAAGGCTGAGCAGAACAAGATATCAAAGAGCGTTCCTCAGCTCAAAAAAGAGGGCAAGGACGTTGCTCCCATATTTGCTGAGATGAAGAAGCTTTCCGAGATTGTTAAGGCTGATACCGACAGAATCGATGCGATCGATGCACGTATGCGCGATCTTCTTTTGTCAATTCCCAATCTCCCGAATGCGAGTGTACAGACGGGCGCTGATGACAGCGACAATATAGAGATCCGTCGTGTAGGCGAGGTTCGCAGCTTTGATTTTGAGCCGAAGCCACATTGGGATCTCGGTAAAGAGCTTGGAATTCTTGATCCCGAGACTGCGGCAAAGGTTTCAGGCCCCCGTTTCCATTTCTACAGAGGCCTTGGAGCTAAGCTTGAGCGTTCGGTAATTTCCTATTATCTTGATACTCATACCGAGCATGGTTACACGGAAATATTGCCGCCTTATATGGTAAACAGAGATTCGATGCGTGGCACAGGTCAGCTTCCGAAGTTTGAGGAGGACGCTTTCAGAGTTGCAAACAACGACTGCTTCCTTATTCCGACGGCTGAGGTGCCTGTAACAAATATGCACCGTGACGAAATACTTGATGCGGCAGATCTTCCGATCTCATATTGTGCATACTCCGCTTGCTTCAGAGCTGAAGCGGGCAGTGCGGGCAGAGATACGAGAGGACTTATTCGTCAGCATCAGTTCAATAAGGTAGAGCTTGTTAAGTTCACAACGCCCGAAACTTCATATGAAGAGCTTGAAAAGCTCACAAACGATGCAGAAAGAGTTCTCGCAGGACTTGGTTTGCCTTATCGTGTTGTTTGTCTCTCTACGGGAGACCTTGGATTCTCAAGTGCAAAGACTTATGATATAGAGGTTTATATGCCCTCGTATGACAGATACGTTGAGATAAGCTCCTGCTCTGATTTTGAGGACTATCAGGCACGTCGTGCCAATATCAAATACAGACCGGCTCCGGGCGAGAAGCCGAGACTCGTGCATACTCTTAACGGCTCAGGCGTAGCGGTTGGACGTACGGTTGCGGCAATACTTGAAAACTATCAGAATGCCGACGGCTCGGTAACTGTTCCCGAGGCTCTGCGTCGCTATATGGGTGTTGACGTTATCCCCGCAAAAGAATTAAAATAATCATTGACAAGACAAAACAAACGGAAAGGAAAGGAGATATCAGATGAAAAACCATCTTATAAACCTCATCGTCGAAGCGAATGTTGAAAACACGTTTGGTGAGGCGGTAAAGCGATTTTTTATGCAGCTGCTTTATGGCGATGAGGCTGTAAAATATAAGGATTTCTCCTTTGCAAATCCGCTTGTTACATACAGAATACTGATATTAGCTATAGGTATAGGATTTATCATTTCGTCGTGCGTGATGTTTTATAAACGCCATGTTCTCGGAGAGCTGATAAGGGCGCTTTTGCGAGAGGGGGCGGACGCACCCGAGAGTGCGAAGACCTTGAGTGAGCTTGGTTTGGAGACGGTAAGCCCCACAAAGATGCGATTAATCACAGCTTCTCTTCGTTCTGGAACGCTCAGAAGAATGGTATGTTGCGTCGAGAGGGACGAACACGACGAAAAAATGAGAGCCTTGATCGACGAAGTCGATAAGAAAGGCTCAAAGGGTAAAGCAAAGAAGGTTAAAATGACCGAGTATGTTCCTCAGCCGACAAAGGACAGATATTATCTGCAAAAGGACAAGGCGGAGAAGCTGGAAAAACTGTTCTCGGTAAAGGGAAGCGGGGCGAAGGAGCTTATTCTTTCTATCGTTTTCTGTGTTGTAGCAGTAGCGCTCCTTCTTACGATCGTGCCGCATTTTCTTGAAATGTGGAAAGGTGCGCTCTGATACTTTGTATAAGTGGTCGGCACAACTATGAAATTAATGCAAACGGAGGAAGTTTTTATGAACTATGAAGGGCAGACAAGACAAGGGGTCAGACGTAAGCCCCAGCGTCGCAAAAATGCGCTGTCAACGATAGTTACTATATTCATAATTGCCGTTGTTTGTACGGCGGTAATAATCGGAGCTCTTTATGTAAGCGGTATAAGACTGATAAGCCAAACGACAGAGAGTGGAGAGACTATCAAATTTTTCGGCAAAACGGTCGATGGCAAGCCTTATTCGGGAACTATCTATTATCCCGGTGGACTTACGGCAAAATTAAGCCTTGCAGAGAACACGCTGACCTATTCAGACGGCTCTGTTTATACAGGAAAAATAGAAATTCTTCTCCGCGACGGAGACGGCGAGATGAAGTATAGCAACGGAGACGTCTATACGGGAACGTTTTTTGGCGACGAAATAACGGGAAGCGGTAAATTCGTATTTGCGAACGGAGATGTTTACGAGGGTGAGCTTGAGGGCGGCTTGAAATCGGGTTATGGTACGTATACATGGGCAGAAGGCTCATATTATACCGGACTTTTCAAGGACGATCAGCGAAACGGAGCAGGTTTTTCTCTCTGGGTGGACGGCTCAAGCTATGACGGTACGTACGTTGACGGAGTTAAAAGCGGAAGCGGAACCTTTAAGTTCGCAAACGGTGATATTTACACAGGCGAATACGTAAATGATATGCGCTCGGGCAAAGGAACGTATGTCTGGGCGAATGGAGAGACCTATACGGGTGAGTTCAAGGACAACACCTTAAACGGTGAGGGAACTTACACTTGGGCGTCGGGAAGAACATATACAGGTGTTTTTGAGAATGGTAAAATGGTTGCGACCGATGGCGAGGACATCGCGGAACCTCAAAATTAAGAAAATAAAAGAACAGCTATCGGGATTTTGCCCGATAGCTGTTCTTTGTTTAATATTAAAATTATTTACGTGCCTCATACGGCGTATCGTACGCCGTGCGTCCCGTTACATAGCAATCAACGTAATAAGCGGAGCGTCTCATAATAAGTCTCAAAATCTCATCGTAGTTTTGATAAAATGCACTAAGATTGAGATTTTCGAGTCCTAAAGAAACCATAAAATCGGAGAGAGAGGAAAGATAAGCTTCGTCTTCATCGAACATAAAGAGGATTTCGGGAAGCGAAACCTCGTGAACGTTCGTAAAGAAATCGCCCATTTCCTTATCTGCTATTATGCGTTCCTTAAGGGACGCTATAGCTCTGTCATAAGCGATGGCTTTTTCCATCGCTTCATTTTTTGTGCGGTAATAAGCGTCGGCGGCTTCTGCATCGTCGCTGTATATGAGGTCTATGTTAAGATCGCCGAGCGTACCGCCGAAGCTATTGTAAATTTCAATAACCGCTTCCTTTGAATAGCCAAAGTCGATAAGGAATGCTTTGATATTAACGCCCGACATAGTACATTCGGTGTCATTTTCTGCCGAGGACGCGTCCTCTTTCCACTTATCTATCTCACTTTCACCGTGTGCCGCATAAAAATATTCGGGGATAGTGTGGTAGGCGTCTGTATGTACAGGACAAATAGAGGAAATGCTTTCCTTTTCAATCTTAAAGCCAAGAGAGATCAGCTTGTTTTTCATATTATCCGTAAGCGAGGGGGATTTCAAGAGTTTGTTTTCGCCGTAATAGGAGATGGCACGGTTGACGGTCTCCTTTATCTCGTCATCATTTACACCGTAAGAGCCCGCATCGCCCTCAAGGAGCATACGCAGAGTGAAAACTCTGCCGTCTTTAGCGAGAGCCGACGGGTGAACACATACTTTCATAATTTCAGAGACATCGCCGCTTCCAAGAGCCGATAGTTGCTTATCAGAAGGCTTTTCGGTGTTTGCTCCTGAAGCATATGCTGCTTCAAAATATGCGGAGATATCGTCGTTGCTAACGTCAAGCTTATCTATGAGGTAATATATAGCGGGAACTCTTGCAGAAAAGGTATCGATGTTGTCAATAGAGAAAGAGGCCTCGTATTCATTGATCAGTGCGAATACCGAGTCATTTACGGTAAACGTATCCGCAATATAGCATATATCGTCAAAGATGAATTGATATTGCTCATCAAACATTCCGTATATTTCGCCGACCTCTCGTTTTGTATTCTCGGTTTCGGTTTGAGGAGCGTCCGTATCCTGCGAATCGGTATCTACACCCTTGCCCTTGCCCGAGCAGGAGATAAGCGAAACTAAGAGAAGAAAGCAAAGAAGAGAAAACAAAAATCTTTTCATAAATAAACTCCGTTAAAATTCATTTTGTTGGTTTGGTTGATAAAAGAGCACTTTTACAGCTCTATTTGCCGCATAGCAATGAAATCCGAGAGCTGTTTTTCGTTCGGGATAGAAGTGCTCGCGCCCTCTCTTCCCACAACGAGAGCTCCTACTGCGTTTGCATAACGGCAGGAACGCATAATATTTCCGCTTCGCAGATATTCGAGAGTGAGAGCCGCTGTGAAGCTGTCGCCCGCCGCCGTGGTATCAACGACCTTTACTTCGTACGAAGGAGCTATATTATAGTATTTTCCGTCATAGACGAGAGCACCTCTGCCCCCGAGCTTTATGACGTAATAGTGCGATTTTACTATTCTCTGAAGCATCACTGCCGCTCGCAGTGCGTTTTCGGCTGAGTTCGGATTTATTCCCGTATAAGCCTCGGTCTCTGCCTCGTTCGGTGAGAATATTTCAAGCGGTGGCAATTTATCAAAGGGGAAATCGGGTTTTGCGGGTCCTGCGTCGATAACGATGGGGATATCCTTCTTTGCGGCAAAATGTGCGGCGGTGAGAATAGCCTCATCGGGAATTTCAAAGTGCATAAAGAGAGCATCGGGGTAACAAAGGAGTGCTTCTTCGGCGTCGTCTGCATTTAGATAGCGGTTTGCACCCTCAAAAACGCTTATTCTGTTAGAGCCGTCGGCTTCCACGGTTACTGCGGCAAGACCTGTCGGTGCCGAATCGGTGGAACGCAGAGCACTTAGGTTAAGTCCCTCTGCGGCAAAAAGCTTACGCAGAGCTTCGCCGTTTGCATCACGACCTATCTTTGCACAGAAAACGCAGTCGCCTCCGAGGCGTTGTACCGCCAGAGCTGAATTTGCACCCTTTCCGCCCGGAATGAGCTTATAGGAGCCTGATTCGATAACCGTTTCCCCTGCGTTGGGAATTCGGGAGACATTCATAACAAAATCCATGTTTGCACTGCTGACGACAAGAATTCGTTTTTTCATAAATTACTCTCCTTATCCTGAAACTAAATAAATTATAACAAAAAAAGGGGATTTTTTCAACGCATTATTGAAATTTTTCTTCAAAAAGGAGTAAAAGCGAGAAGATAAAAAGCTTTTGGGATATTTTTTCTGAATTCTCTTGACAAACCGAAAAGAATGTGCTAAAATATCTTGGTGTTGAACAGAAAAGAATAATTTGCGCCATTAGCTCAGTGGATAGAGTGCCCGGCTACGAACCGGTAGGTCGCAGGTTCGAATCCTGCATGGCGCGCCAGAAAAAGCAACCCTTATCGGTTGCTTTTTTTGCGTTAAGAAAACCCCCTCTTGACTTTAGGTGAATAGAAGTTTATAATATTTAAGAAAGAAACTAACGAATGGAGAACATATAAAAATGCCCGAGCTTCTCTCTCCTGCGGGGAATTTTGAAAAAATGAAAGCGGCACTTCTTTATGGTGCGGACGCAGTATATCTTGCGGGAAATCTTTTCGGTATGCGCTCGGCGGCGGACAACTTTTCTCTCGAAGAGCTTTATGCGGCCTCAGAGTACGTCCACGAACGCTCGAAAAAGATGTATCTTACCTTAAACACTATGCCAAGGGGATATGAATACGCCGCACTCGAGCGTTATCTGCACGAGATAAAGAACGCCGGAATAGATGCGATGATAATAGCAGACCTTGGCGTACTTGATACTGTGAAGAGGATAATTCCCGATATGGAGATACACATTTCAACGCAATCAAGTGCAGTCAGTGCCGCCGCTTGTCGAGCTTACTACAATCTCGGGGCAAAGAGAGTTGTTCTTGCAAGAGAATTGAGCCTTGAGGAGATTATTGCAATTAAACAAGATATTCCGAGCGAGCTTGAGATAGAAGCGTTTGTTCACGGTTCGATGTGCGTATCCTACAGCGGACGTTGTACGCTGTCAAATTATCTTACGGGAAGAGATGCGAACAGAGGAGCGTGTACCCAGCCTTGCCGTTGGAATTACGCATTAGTTGAAGAAAAACGTCCCGACGTTCCGTTGCCGATAGAGCAGACACCGGACGGAACGTTCATTTTCGGCTCAAAGGATATGTGTACAATCCAGCATATTCCTGCTCTTGTGGAAAGCGGTATTGACAGCTTTAAGATAGAGGGGAGAATGAAGAGTGCGTATTATACGGCGGTCGTCACGAACGCATACCGTATGGCACTTGACGCATATGCGGCTTCTCCCGGGGAATATAAATTTAACGAAGCGTGGCTGCGTGAGCTTGAGAGCGTAAGCCACCGTGAATATTGCACGGGGTATTATTTTGACCACCCGCTTGAAAATGCACAACTGGGCACTCAAAACGGATATATACGTGATAAAGCGTACTTTGCAACGGCACTTGATGCGGAATCGGTTTCTATGTCAAAAATAAGTGCCGAGGTCGAGATAGAGAATGAAAACGGAAGGCTTTATCCTTTTATTCAGCGAAACAAAGTATCTCAGGGCGATATGAGTGAAATGATCTCTCCCGGCAAATGCGGCAGAGAGTTTTGCGTGAGCGAGCTTTATTCGGAAAAGGGAGAGAGAATTGAATCTGCTCCGCACCCGGCGATGATATTTTTCGCGCGAGTTCCGTTTGAGGTGCGTGAAGGGGACATTATGAGAGCCGCAAACTAAAGAAAGGATTTGCTTTATATGGATTTTTTTATTAAAATGCTTAAAACCGTTCTGTACGGTATCGTTGAGGGAATAACCGAGTGGCTTCCGATAAGCTCAACGGGCCACTTGATTCTCTTAGAAGAAATACTTCCGCTTGGCGTCTCCGAAGGCTTTTTCGAGATGTTTGAGGTCGTGATCCAGCTCAGTGCATCACTTGCCGTACTCGGAATGTTTATAAAAACGCTTATGCCGAAGATACGTCCCACCAAAAGCTTTTTCTCGTCTTGGGAAAACAAGCGTACTTTTAATCTTTGGGGAAAAATAATAGTTGCGGTAATACCGTCCGCCGTTATAGGATTACTGCTTGACGATTGGTTTGATGCGCATTTCTATAATGCACAGACGGTCGCGGCGACACTTGCGATATATGGAGCAATATATATAATTCTCGAATATGCCCGTCGGGGCAAGGAAGCAGAAGTTGGCGACGTTCATTCAATCTCTTATGCAAAAGCACTCGGAATGGGTTGTTTTCAGGTACTTGCACTTATCCCCGGCACTTCACGTTCGGGTTCTACCATTCTCGGCGGTCTTCTCATGGGACTTTCAAGAGGAGCGGCGGCGGAGATGTCCTTTTTCCTTGCTTTACCCACGATGCTCGGAGCATCGGCACTTAAGCTGCTCGGCTTTTTCAAGGACGGCGGAACGCTTGTGGGAACAGAGCTTGTAATACTTATCGTTGGGTGCATAGTTTCCTATTTGGTGTCGGTCGTAGCTATAAAATTCCTGCTTTCTTTTGTGAAAAAGCATACTTTTATACCGTTCGGAATATACCGTATAATTCTTGCGGCTCTCGTTTTGGCTTATTTCTTTTTGCCAAAGTTAATATGAGAAATGTCTAAAAGATAAAGAGTTTCCCGATATAGAAAGGACGTAAAATGCTTAAAACCTTATCAAGTGCAGGGATAAACGGTGTTGAGGGGTATATCGTTACGGTCGAATGCAACGCTCAGCCGGGACTTAATAAATTTGACGTGGTAGGTCTGCCCGATGCCGCAATCAAGGAGGCAAAGGAGAGAGTGCGTACCGCCTGTGAGAACAGCGGATTCGCTTTTCCCGAAAGCAATCTTACCGTCAATCTTGCACCTGCTGACCGACGCAAAGAGGGTACGGGCTTTGACCTCTCGATCCTTGTTGGAATACTTGGAGCAAGCGGAGTTTCGGGGATAGGAGATCTTAGCGGAAAATGCTTTGTCGGAGAGCTTTCTCTCTCGGGGCAGATTCGTGGAGTTCGTGGAGCGCTTTGTATGTGTGCGGCGGCAAGAGACGCGGGCTTTAGTGAGTTTTATGCCCCTGCTTCAAACGCACTCGAAGCGGCGGCAGTAGATGGGATAACCGTTTACGGAGTTGAGGACGTCCCGTCCCTTATGCTTCATTTGAGTGGCAAACAACCGCTTGTGCCCGTTAAGTGCGAAAGAGGAAGAATGAGCCGAAAAGAAAGTGCTTTTGACCTGGACTTTGCCGATATCAAGGGGCAAAGCATGGCGAAGAGAGCTATGGAGATAGCAGCTGCCGGCGGACATAATATTTTGCTGATCGGCCCTCCCGGAACGGGAAAATCAATGCTCGCAAAGCGACTTGCGTCGATTTTACCACCTCTTTCCTTTAACGAATCTATAGATACGACGAAAATTCATTCTGTGGCGGGAACTCTGCCCGAAAATATTTCTTTACTCTCGGAGCGTCCGTTCCGTTCACCTCATCATACGATGAGCTCGGTGAGTATGGTAGGCGGAGGGACAAATCCCGTGCCGGGAGAAGTTTCTCTTGCACATAACGGTGTTCTTTTTCTTGACGAGTTTCCCGAATACAGCAAAGCGGTGACCGATTCTCTGCGTCAGCCGCTTGAAGACGGGAAGGTAACGGTCACCAGAGTCAACGGCAGAGTGACTTTCCCCTGCTCTTTTATGCTCGTTTGTGCTATGAACCCCTGTAAATGCGGATATTTCGGACACCCGACCGAAAAATGCACCTGTTCTCCGAAGGAAGTACATAAATACGTTTCACGAATAAGCGGACCTCTGCTTGACAGAATAGATATTGAGATAGAGATGCCGTCTCTTACCATTGAGGAGATGACCGATATGAGCCGAGGGGAAAGCTCGTCTCAGATAAGGGAGCGTGTTGTGGCGGCAAGAGAGAGAGCCGCAAAACGCTTTGAGGGGCTTGACGGAATTTACTGCAACGCCGCAATTCGTCCCGGAGCACCCGCCGAGCTTATAAAGATCACCGATGACTCTCTCAATCTTTTGAGAGCTTCATTTTCCTCGTGCGGTCTGTCGGCAAGAGCGTACGACCGTATTATAAGAGTTGCCAGAACTATTGCCGACCTTGATTCGAGCGAAACGGTCGAGCCGAGGCACGTGGCCGAGGCTATACAGTACCGCAGTCTTGACAGAAAATATTGGAGAAAATAAAAAAGAAGTTGATGTGGTTTTTCACATCAGCTTCTTTTTTGTTTTATATTATTTGTTCAGTTCTCTGCGAGCCTCTGCGAACCAATCTACAAGCTCTTCACGGCAGATGAACACGCCGCTATCCATTGCCTCTTTGCCTTTTCCGAGCTTCAAGAATGAATGATTTACTGTCCATACCATAGCATAGGAAAGCTGATAGCCTTGATTGAATATTTCACGGAAATCCTTAACGTAATCCAAGCTGCTTTCGTGAACATCCCATTGCCCAAATTCGCCAATGCCTATAGGCTTTCCAACCTTCATAAGATTTTCAAGGGTTCTGAGCCCGCAGTGTTCTATGATCTCAAGCTTGCCGACACCTCCCGTGTACCAGTCGCTTCCTACAAGGTCACAGTATTCATCGCCCGGATATCCCGACAAACAGTCGATTGCGAAAAAGTCGGGACAGAAGTGCCAAATAAGATTATCAAGTCCTGCTTCGGTAAACGCTTTATAAACGTATTTCCAAAGGTTGACGAAGCATTCTTTTTCTATATAATATTTCGTACCGTCCGGGAACTTCTGAACCATAGCCCACCAGAAAGTGTTTTGAGTCATCTCGTGGAAGGGACGGTAAATTACAGGGAGACCTATCTCCTTGAAATATTTGAGGTATTCGATACAAGCGTCAAGCTCGTCTTGGAAGTTTTTATTAAACTCGGTTCCGGGCGTAACGAGATCCCTGAAGGCGTCATCTTTACCCAAGAATCCCATGGCCTCAAAGCGTAGGCCTCCGTTGTTACCCTTATGAGCGTATCCCTCGCGATTAGGATTGTGGAAGTGTGAGCCGACGGTAAAGAACCCGCCCATCTCGGCGTATTCTACCATCTCGCAGAACTGCTGACTCTTGAGCTCGTCATTCGCCTTTTTTTCTCCGCGCATATCACGATAGAGACAGATGCCCGCCCAGCCAAGGTCAACACCGACGATACCGGGGTCATAGCCCTCTGTTCCCGCTCTGAATAGGTCAATAGAACCTGCGTAAGGAGTTTTTATGTTACCGACAGACTCTTGTCCTATAATTACTCGGTTCGGCTCATTTTGGGCTTTTTGAAGAACGTACCAAAGCTCTTCTTTTGTATAGAGCTTAGGTTTATCAATGTCGCCCTCAAAGCCCTCTGTTATATCAACGTCCTTTATTCCCTGCTTTACAAAGTAGTCAAGGAACTCATAGCAGGACTTGTAGGACCCGTAAACGTAAAGATTTCCGTCCCTGAGTTCTGTTCTGTAGTGCGTATAGTCCATGCTCTTAGGCTCAAGAACGATATACGCGCCCTTTTCATCTCCCATTTCGGTTACGACCTCAACGGTCTCGCCGCTGAACTTGTTTAAGATATTATCAGCCAAGCGTCTTGAACAAGCACCGACCAAAATGTTGCCAACTCCACGGTTCGGAGAAGCGTCAGCTGTCGAATATATCTTATATTCGGAGATTGCTTTGCCGTTAATCTTTATACTGCAAAGACTAAGGCTCTTATTAGATGTCTGTTTCATTTTTTCCCCTTTCGAGCTTTCACAAAAGCGTTTTGTGAATTTTTAAGCAACAGCTTATGTGCAAAGTTTACCATACGGACAGGATAAAGTCAATAGTATTTTGAACTTTTATAAAATTTTTTGTATAGAAAAAGAGTTGCAGCACAAATGTGCTGCAACTCCAATTCAATACTCATAAATATATAATACACAGCGGCATTTTCCGCTTTACTTATTTACCTTTTAGTTTTATGTAAATATATGTGATACCTTTCGGTACATATGAGTTGTTAAGGTCGGGCGATTACTTTGCGTAATCCACAGCCCTGCTTTCCCTGATAAGATTGATCTTTATCTGACCGGGATATTTGACCTCATTTTTGATCTTAACGGCAATATCATGAGCGATAAGCTTCATGCCCTCGTCGTTTACCTCTTCGGGCTTGACCATTACGCGTATCTCTCGACCCGCCTGAATGGCAAAAGCTTTATCAACGCCTTCAAATCCTGTTGCAATCTCCTCAAGCTTCTGTAAGCGCTTGATATAATTTTCAAGATCCTCTCTGCGAGCACCGGGTCTTGCCGCTGAAATCGCATCTGCCGCTTGAACGATAATAGCAATGACCGTTTGCGGTTCAACGTCGTTGTGATGCGCTTCGATTGCATGGATAACGTCTTTGTTTTCCTTGTATTTACGTGCAGCCTCAACACCGATCTGTACGTGAGAGCCTTCAACGTCATGCGGGAATGCTTTTCCGATGTCGTGAAGCAAGCCTGCTCTTCTTGCAAGAGTGCTGTCAACTCCAAGCTCGTCGGCAATGATGCCCGAGATGAACGCAACCTCTATAGAGTGTTGCAAAACATTCTGGCCGTAGCTGGTTCTGTAACGAAGTCTGCCAAGAAGTCGAACAAGCTCGGGATTAATTCCGTGAGCACCGACTTCAAATACTGCACTGTCGCCTGCCTGCTTGATAGAAGCTTCAACTTCTTTTCTCGCTTTTTCGACAGATTCTTCAATTCTTGCGGGGTGGATTCTTCCGTCCGAGATGAGCTTTTCAAGAGCAAGTCTTGCAATTTCTCGTCTGACGGGATCGAAGCCCGAAAGTGTGATAGCCTCGGGAGTATCGTCGATAATAAGCTCGACGCCCGTAAGCGTTTCAAGTTTCTGGATATTTCTTCCTTCTCTTCCTATGATGCGGCCCTTCATTTCCTCATTTGGCAAAGGAACAACCGAAATAGTGGCCTCGGCAACGTGGTCGGCGGCAAAACGCTGAATGGCAAGAGAGAGAATGTTTCTTGATTTCGCATTAGCTTCTTCCTTGAACTGCTCTTCAAGATCGATCATCTTCTTTGCAAGCTCATCTTTGATCTCGGTCTCGACCTTTTCGATAAGCTCAGCCTTTGCCTGCTCTGCAGAATAGCCTGAAACTTCTTCAAGACGCTTTAGGTGGAGCGAGAACAATTCGCCGATTTTTTCTCTTTCGGCTTCGTTTTCCTTTATCTTGCGATCAAGTAATTCGTTCTTTTTCTCAAGAGCTTCGGTTTTCCTATCAAGGTTTTCTTCTTTTTGATTGACTCGGCGTTCCATGTTGGAAACTTCCTTGCGTCTTTCCTTGATATCACGCTCTGCTTCGTTGCGGGACTGAAGAATTTCTTCTTTTGCCTCAAGCAAAGCTTCTTTTTTGCGAGTCTCGGCAAGCTTTTTGATTTCTTCGGCTTCTTTTTTACCGTCTTCAATAATTCGCTTCGCTTCTCGCTCAGCGGAACCGATCTTTCCCTCCGCTATGCTCTTACGCAGCACCATACCGACAATAATGCCGGCTATCAAAGCAACAACCGCACATATTATAGGTACCAAATATTCCATAATACACCTCCTTGTTTTTATTTTGTTTTATTCTTTTAGGGGGCGAAAGTGCAAAAAAACACTCCGCCTTATTATATTTTACACCTAAGAAGTCAACCTGTCAAGGTATTTATTATAAAATATTAAATATTTAATAATAACAAATGAACGTTAACGCTTTTTTTGTTTTTTACTTTTGGTATTTGAAGAACTGCCCTTTTTTGCTTGGGTTTTACGAGAAGAGGGGCGTTCTCCGTCTTTTCTTTTTGGGTTTGACCCCAGCGGTCTGATAAGACATTCACCGCCAAAGCCGATAAGGTCTTCTCTTTTGGCTTCTCGCAAAGCTTCTGCAACGAGAGGCGCATTATCCTTTCGGTTAAACTGAAGAAGAGCGCGTTGCAGCTGCTTTTCTTTGTAATCTGTTGCAACATACACCTTTTTGCTATCAAGCGGGTTTATTCCCGTATAATACATGACGGTTGACGCTGTTCCGGGAGTTGGGTAAAAGTCCTGTACCTGCTCGGGAGCATAGCTGTCACGCTTCAGGCATACCGCCAACTGCACCGCATCGGCAAGACGCGAGCCCGGGTGGCTTGACATAAGGTACGGCACGAGATATTGCTCTTTTCCGAAGCTTTTTGTAAGCTCGAAAAAGCGACGGCGGAATTTTTCGTAAACGTCGAAATCGGGCTTGCCCATTTGCCTTAGAACCGCAGACGAGCAATGCTCGGGTGCGACCTTGAGCTGACCGCTTACGTTGTCTTTCACGAGTTTTTTGAAGAATCTTTCGTCCTTATCGTACATCACGTAGTCAAATCTGATGCCCGAGCGAATAAAGACCTTTTTGACGCCCTCTACCCTCTCGACCTCCTCTATCAAACGAATGTATTCCGAGTGGTCGACCTTCAAGTTTGGACAGGGGGTGGGTGCGAGACATTTTCTACTTGCGCAAACGCCGTCCTTTAGCTGCTTGTCGCAGGCGGGATAACGGAAGTTTGCCGTTGGGCCTCCAACGTCGTGAATATACCCCTTAAAGTCGGGCAAACGCACTATTTTCTTAACTTCCTCGACTACACTCTCGATGCTTCTTGAACGCACGGTGCGTCCCTGATGGAAAGCAAGAGCACAGAAGTTACAAGCACCAAAGCACCCTCGGTTGTGCGTGACCGAAAATCGCACTTCCTCGATTGCGGGAACGCCCCCCTCGGCTTCATATGATGGGTGATATGTCCGCATATACGGAAGTGCATATACCCTGTCAAGCTCGTCTCTCTCAAGCGGAGGCATAGGTGGATTTTGAACCAGCATCTTTTCATCATAGATCTCAACTATCGCCTTACCGCCAATAGAATCCTGATTTTTATACTGCACCCCGAACGCTTCAGCATATTTCTTTTTGTCGGTCTTCAGCTCGTTATAATCGAAAGTGACAGCAACGGGAAAATGTATTTTTTCGTCCTTTTTTGCGAGATATACAGTTCCTTTCACGTCCCGTATCTTCTTTATCGGAACACCTTTTGAGAGAAGAGTCGCAATACGCAGGATTATATTCTCTCCCATGCCGTAAGTAAGCATATCGGCACGTGAGTCAACAAGCACCGAGCGACGAACCTTGTTATCCCAATAGTCGTAATGGGCAAAACGCCTCAGCGATGCTTCAAGACCGCCGAGGATTATCGGCACGTCACCGTATGCTTCGCGTATTCTGTTACAATAAACAATCGTTGCCCTGTCGGGACGCTTCCCCATTTTTCCGCCTGCAGAATAGTAGTCGTAAGAACGCTTTTTCTTTGCGGCGGTGTAATGAGCGACCATAGAATCTATATTTCCCGCCGTGACGAGAAATCCAAGACGAGGTCTGCCAAAGGTTTTGAAATCCTCACAGTTTTTGTAATCGGGCTGAGAAAGGATCGCAACTCTGTAGCCTGCACTCTCAAGAACTCTGGATATTATAGACACGCCAAAGGACGGGTGGTCAACATACGCATCACCCGTTACGTAAACAAAATCCGGAGCGTCCCAGCCTCGCTCGTCCATCTCTTGTCTGGAGAGGGGTAAAAAGAGCATATCTTTCTCGGGAAAAGGCTTTTTTTCGGTTGAGTTCTTCATTTAATTTCCTTTCTTTTGCACGATTCACATAAAACAAAATCAAAAAACACGTTCTTTATGAAAGAGCTTCTGTTTTGAACATATTCTCGACAGCTTTTCGTGTTTCGGGATGCTCTGAGAGGTCGCCATCTGACGAGATAAGCTCCCTCGCACAGCGAAAAGCACTCTTGAGAAGCTCGGTATCGTTACACATATCTGCAAGACGGAACCGAAGCTCTCCGCTTTGACGTATTCCGTTTGCTCCTAAAGTTCCAAGGAAATCTCCGGGACCTCGGATAGCCAAGTCCTTCTCGGCAATGGTAAAGCCGTCATAGGTAGTCTTCATCGTCTCAAGTCGCTTTCTCGCCGACTCGCCTTTGCTCTCAGACACAAGAACGCAATAGCTCTTTCGAGTCCCTCTTCCGACTCTGCCTCGGAGCTGATGAAGCTGTGAAAGACCGAACCTCTCGGCATTCTCAACTATCATAAGAGAGGCGCGGGGAACGTTCACCCCTACCTCAATGACGGTGGTTGACACAAGAACGTCTATCTCTCCCGAGGAGAACGCTTCCATTACCGCATCCTTCTCCGCCGCTTTCATTTTTCCGTGAACAAAAGCGATTTTTTTGTCAGGGAAAATGTCTTTTAGCTCAGACGTGTATTTTACTGCACTTTTGAGAGGCGGCGTTTCCTTTTTGGTGTCAAAAAGAGTAAGCATTCCAATGTTTCTTATATCTATTTCACCTTCGGACAGAGCGTCGTCCTCTTCTTCTTTTTCTTCTATTGCGGGGCAGACGACATAGACCTGTCCGCCATCGTCTGTGATCTTCTGTATAAACGCGTTAAGACGGGTGCGATAAGCTTCATCTACGGCAAAGGTGTCAACACGTTGTCTGCCCGGAGGCAACTCGTCTATAAGTGAAAGGTCGAGATCGCCGTATAAGGTAAGGGCGAGAGATCTCGGTATCGGCGTTGCACTCATGACGAGCGTATGCGTGTGAGATCCTTTTTCGGAGAGGGCTTCTCTCTGACGTACGCCGAAGCGGTGCTGCTCGTCGGTGACCACAAGTCCAAGGTCGGAGAAACAAACGCCCTCGCTTATGAGTGCGTGTGTGCCTATTACTATGTCGGTACGCTTTTCGGGTGCTTTTTCCGAAATTGATGCATATATTGCTTTTTTCTGAGAGGCACTGCAGGAGCCTGTGAGCAGCTTTACCTTTATGCCAAGCTTTGAAAATAAAGGCTCAAGGTCGCAAAAATGCTGATTTGCCAATATTTCGGTCGGCACCATAAGAGCCGCCTGCTTCCCGCTTTTTACAGCTATAAGCATCGCCGCCGCAGCACAAATCGTCTTGCCGCAGCCGACGTCGCCAACAAGGATACGGTGCATAGGCACCTCTCTTGCCATATCCCTTGAGATTTCTTCTATCGCACGGCTCTGTGCCCCCGTCAGCTTATACGGTAACAGAGCGATCAAATCCGAGATGTCGTTTTCCGAGCAGATCGAAGCACCTTTATCTTCTCTTGAAGTGCGTCCGAGAGAAAGACCGAGGGCAAACAAGAAAAACTCCTCAAAGATCAGTCTCTTTTTCGCGGCTTCAAGTGCCGTCATTGAGGTGGGAGCGTGTATATTTTTCATAGCAGAGGAAGCGGGGCAAAGCTCGTTTGCCACAAGCACTTCCCTCGGTATAATATCGGCTGAGAGAGAGGTCGAGTAGAGCGAAAGAGCTTCGTGTACCGTGCGGGACACGGTGCTCTGCGTAAGTCCTTCGGTCAAGGGGTATATCGGAACGAGAGGGGGAAGCTCATAAACGCTTTCTCTTATAGGCTCACATACGGGAGATGAAAGAGAAAAAACGTCCTTTCCAGATGCGGTCTTTTTTCGCTCTATTCTGCCGTAAAACCGATAAGTTTCCCCGATACGTATCTTGTCCGCAAGATAATCCTGATTGAAATAGGTTATCTCCGCCGTTGCGCTGTCGTCATAAGCACGGAATTTCAGAAGAGACATACCTCGTCTTATCAGAGCCTTTTTGGGCGATGTGGCAACGGTAAGACAAAGAGCTGTCTTTTCCCCGTCTGTGCTTTCCATAAGCTGTCGAATATTGCCTCTGTCCTCATAGGCGCGCGGATAAAAACGCAGAAGATCATCTACCGTTTTTACGCCAAGCTTTGCAAAAGCCGCGGCACGTGCGGGACCTACACCGTTAAGTGTTTTTATATTCTCAGAACCATCGTAACTCAAACCACGCACCTCCCGAAGTTTTCAACATATCTTTAGATAACATTATATCTTTTAATACGTTTTCTGTCAAGCACACTCTTGCCTAGGACAGCCTGTAAATTTCTATATCGGCATTGACTTTTACAGAAAAATATGTTAAAATTATCATACAGTTCATAGTCTTTAACTAAAAAACTTTGATTTGAACTAAAAACACCCGAAAGGAATAATAATCATGAAAAAACATTTACGCTTTTTATCGCTAATTCTCGTTTTAGTGATGCTCGCACTTCCGCTTGTATCATGTACGAAAACCGGAACAGGTGCTGGAACCGATACCGCCACAGAAACGGTTGGCGGAACATCAATGGAGACCGAATTGGATGCGGGAGACGACACAAAAGCTCCTGACACCGAAGCTGCCGACGACGGCAAGATATATACAACGATAATTCAGAACATCGCAGAGTACGTAATCGTTGTACCGGAAGATGCGTCGGAAGCAATCTCAGAGGTCGTTGAAGATCTTAATAAGGCTATCAAGAAAGAAGTCGGAGCAGAATTGACCGTTGTGACAAGCTCGACAGAGGAAGCTACATATGAGATACTTGTCGGCAATATTTCCCGCAAGGAAAGCGAAAATGCGACAAGCAAGCTTCGTACAAAGGACTATGTAGTTAAGCTCGACGGCAACAAGCTCGTTATGGCGGGCGGTAACGAAGAGGCTCTCATAGATGCCGTTAACGAATTTAAGAATAATTTCATCGTTGCGGGAATGGTTCTCGCACCTACGGGCAGAGGTCTTGCATATAAGTATGATTACAGATTTGAGAGCGTAAGCATAAACGGCAAGTCTATTACCGAGTATAAGATATACTCGACAAACGAAGAATGCTCAGAGCGTTTGGCGAAGAACGTTTTTGAAAAATTCAGCGACGAGACCGTTGAAGTTGCAACAGAAATGAAAGCGGGCGAAGGACAGTATATCGTACTCGATCCCCAGAGCATGAACTATACGCACTATAAAGCAGAGCTTCGTGATGGCAACCTTTACGTTTCGGGCTCTTACAAATCTTGTTATGAATTCCTTGACTATTTTGCAAAGCAGGGCGTAAAGAACGTTGATATAACAGAGGGCTTTGAGGGTGACATTGACAGACCCGAGCTCTATACAAAAGAAGAGCTTATGTACGTTCTTGAAAAGGCGTATAACACTCAGGACAGATTGATTATCGGTCAGGAAATATACGTAGCATTGAAGACTCCGTATAAGGGATCTATAGATCTCTTCTATGAAGCGACCGGCGAATATCCGGGTATTGTCGGAACAGACCTTTCATGGGCGGGGCTCCGTATGTATGAGCCTGCTTATTCATATGACCTTGCAACAGATGAGCTCAAGAGTCAGGTATTCTGCGAAATGGTAGAATATGCTGAGAAGGGCGGTATCTTTACCGTCGGCTCACACTTTGCAAACCCCAACGTTGAGGGAACGGCTCACCTGGATGCAAAGAACGAATGCAGAGGCTTTTTGGGTAAGGACGATGCTTTTGCGGCTGTAATCACTCCCGGCACAGCTCTTAACAATAACTTTATGGCAGAGCTTGAGCTTTGTATTGAGTACTTGCAGGCTATGCAGGAGATAGGACTTACTGTAATTTACCGCCCGTTCCATGAAATGAACGCACCTTATTTCTGGTGGGGCTTGGATCAGGCTTGGGCAGACGGATCAAAATACAGAATACAAAACGAGTCTTTCATCAATCTTTGGAAATATCTCCATAACGTGTATGACGACGCAGGTCTTGACAATCTTATATGGCAGTATTGCCCCGATGTTTCTTACATCGGCAACTTGGAAGCCTACCCAGGCGATGATTATTGTGACATCGTTGGAAGCGACTGGTACACAACCGGAGGATCGGGTAAGATCGAGGTCATGGAGAACGGTACAGTAAGACCTCTTGCAAGTCTTATGAAGACAGGCAAAGTGGTTGGATTGGCAGAAGTTGGTAACTGGACTACAGAATACTACTACGGCGAAAAGAGCGAAGAAGAGATAGCAAGAATCAAGGAAGCTCAGCTCGAGCTGTTCAACGGTATGGATCTCACTCAGAATTTACGTACTATTCTTGATAATGGTTATCAGTTGGCTTACGCTATGACCTGGACGCAACAGCATTCGTTTGAGTACCTCGGAAAAGGACGTGAGGCTATGAAGACGGGCATATATATCTGCCGCGACGAGCTTGTCGATTGGTTTGCAGAGGCTCGTGCAACTCTCAGAGGTAATGAATAAAACGATTTTTATTTAAAAAACACAACCGGTTTATTTTTGTTTTTGGATTAAGTTTGAGCCTACTCCTTTGAAAAACAAAACATTTTACTTTATAGTATTGACTTTTGAACAAAAAGATGTTAAAATTGTCGTACAATTCATCGCCTTTGACTAAAAGGCCTCGATTTGAACGAAAAAACCCGAAAGGAACAAAATTCATGAAGAAACATTTACGTTTTTTGTCTCTTGTCCTTGTTTTGGTGATGATAGCACTTCCTCTTGTATCATGCACAAAGACAGGAACAAGCACAGACACCGAAACAGTTGCAGGAACAAATGAAGGTCCTGCAAAGGACACGCAAAACGATGCGGCTAAAGATACTGAAGCTGCAGGTCCTGAGCAGATCTATACAACAATTCTTTCGAACATCGCAGAATACGTTGTAGTACGTCCTGACATCGTTTCTGACGATCTTAAAGCCAGCATCGACGATCTGATGAAGAAAATCAAAAAAGAAACCAAGGCCGAGCTTGAGATGGCAACTGAATATGACGTTAAAGTTGAGTACGAGATACTTATAGGCGACCTGGCACGTAACGACAGTAAGGCTGTTAACGACAAGCTCCGTTATAATGACTATGTAGTTAAGCTTGTCGGAAACAAGCTTATCATAGCGGGCGGTTGCGAGGAGAAGCTTTTGACAGCGATCGATGAATTCAAAAACAATTTCATCGTTGCGGGAATGGTCCTCGCTCCTACAGGTAAGGGTATTGCATATGAGTATGATTACAGCTTTGACAGCATAAGCATAAAC
>JAFYLR010000035.1 GCA_017550115.1 Clostridia bacterium
CTATGGCTCACATCAATGCAGGTGCAAAGAAGGTTGTTATTTCTGCTCCCGCAGGTAAGGACCTCAAGACTATCGTTTACAGCGTTAACGAGAAGACTCTTACAGCTGATGACAAGATCATCTCCGCAGCTTCCTGCACAACAAACTGCCTCGCTCCTATGGCTAAGGCTCTTAATGACTATGCTCCTATCCAGAGCGGTATCATGACAACTGTTCACGCTTACACAGGTGACCAGATGATCCTTGACGGTCCTCACAGAAAGGGTGACCTCCGCCGTGCTCGTGCAGGTGCACAGAACATCGTTCCTAACTCCACAGGTGCTGCTAAGGCTATCGGCCTTGTTATCCCCGAGCTCAACGGTAAGCTTATCGGTTCTGCTCAGAGAGTTCCTACCTGCACAGGTTCTACAACAATCCTCGTTGCAGTTGTTAAGGGCAAGGACATCACAGCTGAGGGTATCAACGCTGCTATGAAGGCTGCTTCTTCCGCATCCTTCGGTTACAACGAAGACCAGATCGTTTCTTCCGACGTTATCGGAATCAGCTACGGTTCTCTCTTTGATGCAACTCAGACAATGGTAGCTAAGATTGACGACGACACATATCAGGTACAGGTCGTTTCTTGGTACGATAACGAGAACTCCTACACAAGCCAGATGGTACGCACAATCAAGTACTTCGCAGAGCTTGCTTAATTTTAAGACAATTCAAAAGGGCAGAGACGAAAGTCTTTGCCCTTTCTTTTTATAAAAACAATCTCCCAACAACCCTTTTTTGAGCGGTGCTTTTTGCTCAAAAAAGGACAAATGATAAGAGGGACAGCCCCATAAAGACGCCTTGCGTCAGGGGCGTCGGTACCGTCGGGGTTACCTAAGGGGGTATCCCCCTTAGGCTTTCTTTGGTTTCTTTGTAAAGGCACAAAGAAACCGCCCGCGCGGCGCAGAGCGCATAAAATAAAAAAGCAAGAAAAATAATATTTTTTATTTTCCCAAAACCTATTGACAAAAAAATCATACGTCGTATAATGGTGAAAAAGCCTACAGGCAAGCAAACTGAGAGGGCACATTATGGATATCAAAGAACAAACGATCCTACCGGATTATGAGAAAATATTTGCAGAAGAATCAGAGAAGAAGCATGACGGCGCTTCCTTTGTTGGTAAACTGATGAGGCAAAATTTCCTCAAGATCTTACTTTCCGCAATAACGTTCAGCATAAAAGACGCTGTCACGCTCGTCTCTCCTATCGTCACCTCAAACATTATAAACGCCATCGTCTATCCCAACGATGACATCGTTGCTATCATAATAAAAAACGTAATACTATTGTTGGGCCTGTATATAATTCACTTTCCGGGACATATGCTCTATGCAAAGCTTGTCGATAATATGCTCCGCACAATCTCGGCAGGACTTAGAAAAACTCTTATCCGCAAACTCCAACATTTATCTATTTCATATCACAAAGAAATCGAGAGCGGTAGGCTTCAATCAAAATTTATTCGTGACATTGAATCTATAGAGCTTCTTAATAACCAGATAATAAAGACTATAGTGCCCACCGTCACTATGCTTTTGATCAATATAGTTATAATATTCTCAAAAAATTGGATCGTGTCAATATTCTTTGCGGTCGTAATACCTGCTGAGATATTATTCATTAAGCTGTTTCGCAAAAAGCTCAGAGATAAAAATTCAATTTTCCGTCATGAAAATGAAATGATGTCGGCACGTATAACAGAGATGATAAATATGTTGCCTGTCACTAAAGCTCACGGACTTGAGGAAGAGGAGCTTCTGCGGTTAGAGGACGGTATCAAAAATTTGCGTACACGTGCACTTGACGTTGACAAAATGACTGCGTATTTCTCGACTTCGCTTTACGTTACTATGCAGATGTTCAATCTGCTTAATCTGATATTTAATGCGTTCTTGGCAACCAAAGGACTTATAGACGTCGGCGATATAGTTCTTTTCCAAAGTTATTTTGGAACTCTGCTCGGAAGAGTAAACACGCTTGTCTCAGCTCTGCCCGAAATGGCAAAAGGTCTTGAATCCGCCCGTTCAGTATCAGAAATTATGTTCTCAAATGATGTTGAGGACGATAAAGGTAAAATCAAGCTTCGATACGTTCACGGTCATCTTAAATTCGATAACGTCAGCTATCGCTATCCGGGAACGACCGAGGATACTATTAAAAATTTCAATCTTGAGGTAAAGAGTGGCGAATGTATAGCCTTTGTCGGAAGCTCGGGTTCCGGAAAATCTACTATTATGAATATGATAATAGGATTTCTTAAACCCACCTCGGGACAGTACCTTATTGACGGAAAGCCCGTTGAATCACTTGCAATGAGCGACTACAGACATTTCATATCCGTAGTTCCGCAAAACAGTATTCTTATGCGGGGAACTATCATAGAAAATATAACGTATGGAATGCCGGGTATAAGCAAAAAAAGAATAGATGAGGTACTCGAACTTGCAAATATCAACGAGTTTCTCCCTTCTTTGCCGAACGGTCTCGATACTGTTATAGGAGAGCACGGCGGAAAGCTTTCGGGCGGACAGAAGCAAAGGATCTGCATAGCAAGAGCGCTCATACGGGATCCACAAATATTGATTTTGGACGAGGCAACGTCAGCTCTTGACAACAACACAGAGTATCACGTTCAAAAAGCGATATCCGAGCTTATAAAAAACCGCACGACATTCATCGTGGCTCACAGATTGTCAACCATAAGAGATGCCGACCGAATCGTAGTTATGGAGCATGGCGAATGCGTTGAAATAGGTACTTATGAGGAGCTTATGGCGAAAAAAGGAAAGTTCTACGAGCTTAAAACCTTAAGCGATCTAAATTCAAAAAAAGAAGAGGATTCCATTAGCTGAATTTCACAGCCCACCGATTTTTAAGTGGGCTGTTTTTTTGTTCGTCACGTTTTTGCGTAAAAATATAGCAAAAAATGCAAGTTTTCGTCCTCGAAGTTGCAAAAATGTGGGAATATCTATTGACAAATACGTAAGGTAATGGTATAATACAGAAAAATTGTATACAAGAATACAATATGGAGGTATGAAAACTTGATCTTAAAAAGCTGTGCATCAAATCTACTTGAACAATCACAATATCAATATTCCCTTCAGGATATTCCGGATCCCAACCTATATCGTGATATCTACCCCTATGATGAGATCCCGAAAATAGCGTTCAACCACCGTCACGTGCCCCTGAATATGCCAAACGAGATATGGATAACCGATACAACCTTCCGCGACGGTCAGCAGTCGCGTGCTCCATACACCGCAGATCAGATCGTTGACATATATAAAATGCTCTCTCGATTGGGCGGAAAGAAGGGTATAATCCGTCAAAGCGAATTTTTTGTTTACACAAAAAAGGATAGAGAAGCTGTTGAAAAATGTATGGATCTGGGGTATGAATTCCCCGAGATCACAACTTGGATCCGTGCAAAAAAGGAAGACTTCCAATTAGTAAAAGAGATCGGTATAAAGGAAACGGGAATCCTCGTATCCTGCTCCGATTATCATATATTCAAGAAGCTCGGAATGACACGTGCTCAGGCTCTTTATCATTACCTTGGCGTCGTAAGACAAGCGTTTGACGCAGGCATCATACCCCGCTGTCATCTTGAGGACATAACAAGAGCCGATTTCTACGGCTTTGTCGTTCCTTTCGTTAACGCTTTGATGGAGCTTTCAAAGGAAGCGGGAATACCTGTAAAGATAAGAATGTGTGATACTATGGGTTACGGCGTTTCTTACCCCGGTGTCGCTCTTCCCCGAAGCGTTCCCGGTATCGTTTACGGTCTGCATCACTTCTCGCACGTTCCGTCCGAGATGCTTGAGTGGCACGGTCATAACGACTTCTACAAGGGCGTTTCAAACGCTACGACGGCTTGGCTCTACGGAGCTTCCTCCGTCAACTGCTCGCTTCTCGGCATAGGAGAAAGAACAGGAAATATTCCGCTTGAAGCTATGGTCATCGAATACGCTTCTATGCGTGGTTCGTTTGACGGTATGGATCCTACCGTTATCACAGAGATCGCCCGCTATTTCGAGAAGGAATTGGGATACGATATTCCGCCTATGACGCCTTTCGTTGGCGACAACTTCAATGTAACTCGTGCCGGTATTCACGCAGACGGACTTATGAAGGACGCAGAGATATATAACATATTCGACACGGAGAAAATACTCAACCGTCCGGCAGAGGTCTCAATCTCAAACACATCAGGCCTTGCAGGTATCGCTTATTGGATAAACACTCATTACTCTCTTGCACCCGAAAATGCGGTGACAAAGCAAGATCAGCTCGTGCAAGACGTGAAGAACAGCGTTGACGCACAATATACCGACGGCAGAACGACTATCATGTCGGACGATGAGCTTGAGGGTATTATAGAAGCTCTGGCTCCCGGCAGATTTTGTCGAGAGGTGTAAAAATGGAACTTAGCAGAGATTCGGGTTTGCTTGAAATAAAAGTTTATGAGGCTCTGCGTGACGCAATACTTTCGGGAGAATATAAGGCAGGTTCTCCGCTTACCGAGCTTGGTATCTGCGAAAAATTAGGAGTCAGCAGAACGCCCGTTCGCTCGGCTATCCATCGTCTCTCCGAGGACGGACTCATCGACAGCTCTCCAAACAAGGGTGCTGTCGTTATAGGAGTAAACGGAGACGATCTTGTTGACATATACCGAATAAGAATGCGCCTTGAGGGACTTGCCTCGGCTCTGGCGGCAGAAAAAATGACCGCAGAGGAGAAAAAAGAGCTTTCGGATTACGTCGAGCTTTCCGAATTTTATATAATGAAGAAGGATGCGGAGCATATCAAGGAGCTTGATACCGTTTTCCACAGTAAAATTTACGAAAAAAGCGGAAGCCGAATGCTCTGTAAGATCCTCTCAGATCTTCACAGGAACATAAAAGCCTACCGCAAGCTCTCGCTCACCGCCCCCGGAAGACCGGAGGAGTCGGTAAAAGAGCACAGAGAGATCCTTGAAGCTATTTTGAACTCTGACGCCTCAGAAGCAGAGCGTCTAACCTCGCTTCATATAGAAAAGGCGCTTTTGAGTATTCAAAATGCACTTGAAACAAACCAGATAGACTAAATTTCGGGAGATATAATATGGGATACACAATAGCACAAAAAATCATAAAGAATCATCTTATCTCAGGTGAGATGACGGCGGGCAGTGAGATCGCACTGCGAATCGACCAGACGCTCACACAGGACGCAACGGGTACTATGGCTTACCTGCAGTTTGAGGCTATGGGTACGGAGCGAGTAAAAACAGAGCTTTCCGTCGCTTACATAGATCACAACACCTTGCAGGCAGGGTTTGAGAATGCCGATGACCACCGTTATATTCAGACCGTAACGAAAAAGCACGGCATCAGATTCTCAAGACCCGGTAACGGCATCTGCCATCAGGTACACCTCGAACGCTTCTCAAAGCCCGGCAAAACTCTCATCGGCTCGGACAGCCATACTCCTACTGCGGGTGGTATCGGTATGCTCGGAATGGGTGCGGGTGGTCTTGACGTTGCCGTTGCTATGGGCGGCGGTGCTTACTATATAACGATGCCCAAGATAATAAAGGTTGAGCTTGTAGGTAAGCTAAATACTTACGTCGGAGCAAAAGACATAATCCTTGAAGTTTTACGTATGCTCGGGGTTAAGGGCGGCGTCGGTGCCGTTATCGAGTATAGCGGAGAAGGCGTCAAAACTCTTTCCGTTCCTCAGAGAGCTACTATCACAAATATGGGTGCAGAGCTTGGTGCAACCAGCTCCCTCTTCCCCTCTGACGAGATAACAAAAGCATTTTTGGCGGCACAGGAAAGAGAATGTGACTATATTCCTCTTGAACCCGACGCTGATGCCGTATATGATGCGGAATATAAGGTTGACCTTTGTGCACTTGAACCTCTTGCAGCTTGTCCTCACAGCCCTGACAACGTAAAGCCCGTGAGCGAGCTTGAGGGAATGGCTATCGATCAGGTTTGTATCGGTTCTTGCACAAACTCTTCAATGCTTGATATGCTCACAGTCGCTGCAATGCTTAAGGGCAAGACCGTTCACCCGAACGTCAGCCTTTCTATCTCCCCCGGCTCAAAGCAGGTATATACTATGCTCGCAGAGTGCGGTGCACTTGCTGACCTTATTGCTGCAGGTGCGAGAATACTTGAATGTGCTTGCGGTCCTTGCATAGGAATGGGCTTCTCTCCGAAGTCCGCAGGAATCAGCTTGCGTACCTTCAACCGTAATTTTGAGGCAAGAAGCGGTACTGCCGATGCAGGTGTTTACCTCGTTTCTCCCGAAACTGCGGCAGCCTCCGCTATTATGGGAAAAATGACAGACCCAAGAACAATGGGCGGCACACTTGACATAAACGTTCCGACACATTTCCATATAAACGACAATCTTATTGAAATGCCCGCTTCTCCCGAAGAAGCAAAGAGCATCACAGTTGAAAGAGGTCCTAACATCAAGCCTATCCCCGTTGGAAAGGCTCCTGACGCTGACCTTGACTGCTCACTTGTGCTAAAGGTGGGCGACAACATAACGACAGACCATATTATGCCCGCCGGAACAAAGATACTTCCCTACCGTTCAAACGTTCCGAAGCTCTCCGAATTCTGCTTTACTGTTTGTGACCCCGAATTCCCCGAGAGAGCCAAGAAAAACGGCGGCGGTATAATCGTCGGCGGCTCGAACTATGGTCAAGGCTCGTCCCGTGAGCACGCGGCTCTCGTTCCGCTTTATCTCGGAATCAAGGCGGTTGTTGCGAAGAGCTTTGCGCGAATCCACGTAGCAAATCTTATCAACTTCGGTATCGTACCGATGACGTTTGAGAATCCCGAGGATTACGATAAGCTCAAAGAAGGAGCAAATCTCCGCATAACAGGCTTTGCCGATGCTGTTGCAGGGGCAGATACACTCACTCTCGAATGTGCATGCGGAGCGAAAATCCCGCTTAGACTGACACTCACCGAACGCCAGAGAGCAATACTCTCCGCCGGCGGTATGCTCAACTACACAAAGAACAACGGATAACTTATAAGTAAAGTTTTGATCGACCTTTTTCAAAAGGCCGCACGAGTGAAGCGCCGTGTGGCGCTTCTCGCCGTCCGCAGACGGCGAAATTCCCCGAGAAAGCGGCATTTCTTTTTGCAAAGCTTTTTCTTTGGGCCTGTGGTTTCAAAGAAAAAGCGTTGTTGCCGTTCATATAAACCACCAAATAAAGTGACTTCAGATCGTTTTCCGCTTTTTCTTTGACGATATAAGCGCAAAGAAAAAGCTAAGAAAAAGAAACGCTGATAAAGGCATTTCGCCGTCTGCGGACGGCGACCGGCGAACGCACGCCGGAGTGCGAAAACTTTTGAAAAAGTTTTATCAAAACTTTTCACTATGAAAAATAATTCTAAAAAAGGAAAAGGCTATGGAAAACAATTACAACGCACAGCTTGAAGAAGCTTGTGCAAAATTCAGAAAAATACTTGAAAAGCAGCTCACAAGAGTTGAAGATATGAAGAGCCAGGGCGATTTCGTTGACTACGCGGCCCTTGACACACTTAAAATAGGCGTTTGCGGAGGAGACGGAATCGGTCCGATAATCTCAAAGGAAGCACGCAGAGTTCTCGAATTTATGCTTGACGACCTCGTTAAAGCCGGAAAAGTAGAATTTATAGACATTGACGGTCTTACAATCGAAAACCGTATCGCAGTAAATAAAGCTATTCCCGATGACGTTATGGAACAGCTCAAGGCTTGTCATATAATCCTCAAGGGCCCCACAACCACACCCCAGAAGGGCGACGGTATGCCCAACATCGAGTCTGCGAACGTTGCTATGCGTAAAGCACTCGACCTCTTTGCAAACATTCGTCCCGTCAAGGTTCCCGAGGAGGGTATCAACTGGACTATCTTCCGCGAAAACACCGAGGGCGGCTATGCCGTAGGCTCAAGTGGTTTTAACGTAACAGAGGACCTCGCCGTTGACTTTGTTGTCACAACAAAGCAAGGCTCTGACAGAATTGCACGTCTTGCATACGATTATGCACACAAAAACGGTCTTAAGAGAGTATCTCTCGTAACGAAAGCAAACGTTATAAAGACGACAGACGGAAACTTCCTTGAAGACTGCCACAAGGTCGGCGACCTTTACCCCGAGATAACAACGGACGAATGGTATGCAGACATTATGACGGCAAAGCTCGTTGACCAGAAGCGTCGCCGTGACTTCCAGGTTCTCCTGCTCCCCAACCTTTACGGTGACATCATTTCTGACGAGGCTGCTGAATTCCAGGGCGGTGTTGGAACTGCAGGTTGTGCCAACATAGGTAAAAAATACGCTATGTTTGAGGCAATTCACGGCTCTGCACCCAGAATGATAAGAGAAGGCAGAGGCGAATATGCAGACCCCTGCTCAATGCTTCGTGCCTGCGTAATGCTCCTTTCTCACATCGGTCTGCAGGATAGAGCCGACAAGCTTGAAAAAGCACTCGACTTCTGTATGTTCGAGGACAAGAAGCTCGTAATCACAGGCCGTCCGGGCGGAGCTAAATGCTCAGACTTCGGCGACTACGTAATGGAAACGCTGAACACTCTTTGATTTTGGAAATATCTTAAATAAAAAATGCACCGCATCAGCGGTGCATTTTTTTATTCCCAAAATTACAAATTACTCATAAAGCAAACTGCTTTTCCGAGGCATCTGACCTCCCCAAGCTCACTTCCTACATATACGAACGGCTCGTAACGGTCGTTCGCAGGTGCTAAAACCAATTTTTCTTTATCGGGGTAATAAAACCAACGTTTAAGCGTCGCCTCGCCGTCAATTATAACCGCCGCTATCTCGCCGTTCTCAACGATCGGTTGTTTTTTTATAAAAACAACGTCACCGTCAAATATCCTCGCCCCCGTCATACTGTCGCCCTTTGCGATAAGGCAAAAATCCGCTTGGATATTACCTGAAGCGATAATATATGATTCGTGGTCTTCTTCGGCATATATCGGCTCACCGCAGGCTATCTCCCCGAGTAAAGGAAATTGTTTGAGCGTTATCGGAAAAACGTTATTGAAAGAGTATTCCTCTCTTGTGGGCGGCACATCCTCCCCCATAAGCCAAGCTTCGCTTACGCCAAGTGCCTCGGCAATTTTACAAATATTCCGTCTTTTCGGCTCGTAAGCACCCGAAATATACGTACTTATCGACGATTTTCCAATCTCGGTTGCCGCCGCAAGCTCTGCCTGTGACATACCCGCACGTGCAAGTCCCTCTTTTATTCGCTCCGCTATCGTTGCCATTTTTACACTCCTTTTACGCTCTTTCTTTTTTTCATATTATATCACGCCTGTTCAGAAAAATCAACGGTTTTTGAAAAAATGTTCAGAATTGTGAACGTAGAACTTGACAAGCTTATAAAATAATGTTATCATAGTTCAGAAACACGAACAAGGGGGGCGATGCCTATGGTTATTTAATTATCTTTGCGAAATCTATATCTTTCACTCATCGGGGGGCGTTAGATATATTATGTTCGCAACTAAAATTAATATTATAACGAAACACAGTTCACAAAAGTGAACAAAAGGAGATATAATGTTCAAATTACAAATCAACAAATCAATTATTAAAGTAAAAGAAAAGGAACCCATCGTTTCGGGGGCGAGCAATATCTATTCGGTCTCATTTGAATTTGACAGCGAATGGGATAACCTTATGCGTACGGCGGTGTTCAAGGTCGAGAATACCGCAATAGACGTGATATTAGAGGAAAACAAATGCTCTGTCCCTTGGGAAGTGCTCTCGGGCGATAATGTCGGAAAAGCTCTGTGGGTAGGCGTTTTCGGCTCGGATGAAGACGGTGTTCGTCTGCCTGCGATATGGAATCAACTCGGAATTATACACCCGGGAACAGAGCGAGGTGTAAAGGGTAAAAAACCGAGAGCAGATATTGTCGCTCAGATATACTCTGCCGCAAAGGAAGCGGAGAAAAAGGCGAGCGAAGCTCTAAACGTCGCAAACAACGCAATTTACACGCTGACAGACGACGACAAAGCAGAAATTGCAAATATGGTTATTTCCACCTTTCCTAACGGAGACGAGGTGATGTATTAATGGCGATAGTTTTAACAGATGATAAATATTATAAAGAAATAGCACAGCTGATACGCACCGAATTAAAATGTGAGACAAAGTATAAACCAAGCAAATTTGTACCTAATTTGCTGGTTGCTTTGTTAGATGCAAGAGTTGCCGGTATGGCTGAGGGATATGAGGAGGGAAAATCTTATGGAGTTGCATTAGGAGTTGCTAACGGCAAGCAAGAAGCATACGACACCTTTTGGGACAACTTCCAAAACTACGGAAACCGTAACCATTATTACTATGCTTTTTCCTATTACAATTTTGATGATAACACCTATAATCCCAAATATCCTATTAAAACAGGAACTACAAACACGGGTGGACAAAATCTATTTTATTCATCTCATGGGATAACAGACACCAAAGTAGATATTGAGTTTGAAGGCACTGCAAATGGAGCGTTTAACAGTGCGAGGAAAATGAAAACTATCAAAAAAATGATAGTGAATGAAAATACCACATTTACAAATACATTTACTTATGCTGAATCACTTGAAAGTATCACTTTTGAAGGTAAGATTGCTAAAGACATAGACCTTCATTGGAGTACCAAGCTAACAAGAGCTAGTGTAGAAAGTATCATTAGTCACCTTTCAAGCACGACAAGCGGTAAGACTCTTGCGCTATCGGAAGCTGCAGTAAAAAAAGCGTATGAAACGTCCGAGGGGGCAAATGACGGTACAACCTCACCTGAGTGGATTTTTTTGGATTTTCCTGAAAATTGGACTTTATCACTTATGTAAAGGAGAAACAGAATGAGAGAACCAATAAAGGCAAGTGAGGGGCATATCCTCACAAATGGTGAAATATACGGCAGAAAGATATATCTTGCCGAGGGAATGGACGCTTCGTCTTTTTATGAGATAACCGAAGAGGAATACGAAGCGAGAGTGCAAGAGACCGAGGAGGCAGAGCAGAATGCAGATAACGGTTGACACAATAATAAAAGCTGCAGCTGTTCTCGGTGCAACAGGAGCTATATGGGCGGTAGCGTACCGAGTAATAAAATGGTTTCAGAAGCAGGAGAAGCAGTCGAACGATATCGAAACTCTCCGCATACTGCATATATCCGACACAAAGGCACTCAAGGACAAAGAAAGTGTAGATATGCTTCTAGTAAAGGACGAGCTTTGTCTGCTCTCGTATGCGATGCTCGCCGCCCTTGACGGTCTTAAGCAACAGGGCTGTAACGGAGAGGTGACAAAGGCTCATAATATGCTTGAAAAACACCTGAACAAACAGGCACATAACTAAAAGAGGGTAAGAGATGAAGAAAAGAGAGTTTTCAAAGAAGATAATCATTTTTATGACGGTATTTACAGTCATAATCACTATCTATTCGCTTATCTTGATGTGGAAAACGAACGACACTTCGCCTCTCGCCTATCTTATCCCCGCAGTCTTTGCGGAATACGCAACGTCAACGGCGTTTTATTATTGGAAGGCTCGAAAAGAGAACGAAATCAAGCTAAGACGTCTTTACGGAGAGGAAGCAAAACAGACTTTTGATAATGATACATATAACGGAGGATTTTAGAAATGACGATTCTTAATTTTTTGATAGCAAATTGGGACAGTGTTCTCGTTACACTTCTCACTATTGCAATACTTGTTATCCTCTACGTCAGAGGGCAGAAAAACATAGTCAACAAGATTCTTTACAGTCTTGTGACCGAAGCCGAGAAGCAGTTCGGAGGCGGCACGGGTGAGCTGAAGCAGGCACACGTTATAAAAAAGGTGTATGAAGCACTTCCGTCCATTATCAAAACATTCATATCAGCGGACAAGCTCGGCAGATGGGTAGATGAAGGACTTTCTGCGGCAAAAAAGAAATGGGCGAAGAATTCAAGCGTCAGCGGATACATAGAGGTGACTGCAAAGGAGGTGGACGAATGATAATACCATTTGCTTGTGATACGGTAAAGCTGACTTCTCCTTACGGAAACAGAACTCTTAACGGAAAGAAGCAGTTTCATTCGGGATATGACCTCGTGGGCGTCGGCTCATATGACGTTGTGGCGGCGGTCGGTGGGACTGTAGTTCGCTCCCGCATCGTTACAGATAAGAGCAACGCAACATGGCAGTGGGGCAATTACGTTTGCATCAAGGGCGAGGACGGAAGATACTATTACTATTGCCACCTAAAGAGCAGAAGCGTTGCACAGAATCAAACAGTTCGTGCAGGGGACAAGCTCGGTGTTATGGGCAATACAGGATATAGCTTCGGTGCTCATCTTCATTTTGAGGTACGAGAGAGCGACGGAAAGACAACACTATCCCCCGAGACTGTTCTCGGCATACCTAACAAGACGGGGAAATATTCGACAAAAAGTCAGTACGAATCAGACTTAGAGCTTCTTGCAAAAAGGGGTATAGTTCTCTCCCCGGGCTATTGGCTGAAGAGAAAGAATATAGACCCTTATCTGACTGTTCTAATTCATAACATGGCAGAATATATAAACTAAAGACGCTACACGTTGTCGCAAAAATCGCTTGTTGACATTTGAACAAAATTATGATATGCTTTGACTTGTTGAGGCTCGTCAAAATAATCGCAGAGGAGGAACGTTTAATGGCACATAAAAAGAATCCGTTGCATTGGGTACGCTTGGATAATGCAGCCAAAATCTACCCTGCCGCAAGACGAAGAAACTGGAGCAACGTTTTTCGCCAGTCAGTAACGCTCTGCGAGGACGTTGATGTGAACATACTTAAAGATGCGTTAGACGTCACGGTGAAAAGATTCCCGTCAATTGCCGCAAGACTGCGTCGGGGAATATTCTGGTACTATCTGCAGCAAGTAGATAAAGCCCCTCCGATACGTGAAGAACAAAGCTATCCTCTCACATTTATGAGTCACCAGGAGATGAGAAAATGTGCATTTCGCGTAATCGTTTACGGTGACCGAATCGCCGTAGAATTTTTCCATTCCTTGACCGATGGAACAGGGGCTCTTATTTTCCTAAAAAGCCTTACCGCCGAATATTTGGAGCGTAAATATGGAATATCCGTACCCGCAGAGCACGGCGTTTTAAGTAGGACCGAGGCCCCTTCGGCAGAAGAGCTTGAGGACAGCTTCCCAAAATACGCAAACACCGTCCCCGCCTCTCGAAAAGACACGAACGCTTGGCATATGACGGGAGAGCCCGAAGAGAACGGTTTTCTGAACGTAACTTGTTTTCAGTTGCCTGTAAAAGAGACTTTAGCTCTTGCTCATCAGCACAAAGCCACTCTGACAGTTTTTTTGAGTGCGGTTATTATGAAGGCTCTTCTGAATTTACAAAAAGAAAAGGTTTCCGACATTCGCAAAAGAAAAAGGATCAAGCTTTTGATCCCTGTAAATCTCAGAAGTTTATTCCCAAGTAAAACTTTACGTAATTTTGCTATGTACACCATTCCGGAGCTTGATCCAAGACTCGGAGAATACACTTTTGAGGAAATATGTAGGATAATTCAACATAAAATGGGTACGGAAATTACGCAAAAGCATATGGGTAGCGTTATCGCCACAAACGTAAACGATGAAAAGAGCACTTTTGTTAGACTGATTCCTTTACCTTTGAAAAACATAGTCATGAAGGCTATTTTTGATAGCGTAGGAGAGAAAAAATCCTGTCTGTCCTTTTCAAATTTAGGACTTGTGCAATTACCTGAAATTATGCGGCAATACGTAAGTCGTATGGATTTTATATTAGGTGTTCAGGCGGCGGCTCCGTACAACTGCGGTATGTTATCGTATAACGACACGATTTATATAAACTTTATCAGAAATATTCGCCCTGCAGAGCTTGAACGTCACTTTTTTGCCGTTTTGCAGGATATGGGAATTCCCGTCACAGTAGAGAGCAACCGAAATTGAGAGGAGAAGCGTTATGTTTTGTATAAATTGCGGTGTCAAACTTGCCGATACAGAAAAAACTTGTCCCTTGTGTAATACAGCCGTATATCACCCCGATTTGAAGCAAAATGAGGCTCGTCCGCTATACCCGACGGGGAAAATCCCAAAAACAAAAGCGAAATCCAAAGCCTTTAACGGTGCTGTCATAATTTTGGTTTTGATACCTATGCTTGTCTGTTTCCTTTGCGATCTGCAAACGGACGGGGTTTTGAATTGGTTCGGTTTTGTTGTCGGCGGATTGCTTTTGGGTTATATTATGTTCGCTCTTCCCTTTTGGTTTAAGAATCCAAACCCGGTGATCTTCGTTCCGTGTGCCTTTGTGGCAGCGATTGTTTATCTGCTCTATATAAACTTAGTAACAGGCGGAGATTGGTTCTTGAGCTTTGTTTTTCCCATAGCGGGAGGTTGCTGTGTTATCGTATCGACCGTGGTGACCTTACTCCGTTATCTGAAAAAAGGAAAGCTATACATTTTCGGGGGAATGTTTATTGCCTTTGCTGGACTTATATTGTTAATAGAATTTCTGCTTGATATTACCTTTGGATTGAGTTTTGTCGGCTGGTCTGTATATCCTCTTGCCGTTCTGTCGCTGTTCGGCGGAATGCTTATATATCTTGCCATCAACCACTCGGCGCGAGAAATGATGGAGAGAAAGTTATTCTTTTGATGGGTTGTTATGAAAAAAGCACCACTCTGCGAGTGGTGCTTTTATTTATTGGTGACCCGTACGGGATATCGAAAAGCCAAAAGCAATGGCTTTTGGCTCTAAAGTCGCTCCTCTTCTCTCCAAAAATCAATCTCCCTTTGGCGACTTTAAGGATTTGATCTAGACCATGCAGACCATCAAAAGCAAAAAGGAGCACATCGTGCTCCTTTTTGCTTTTGGTGACCCGTACGGGAATCGAACCCATGTTCCCAGCGTGAGAGGCTAGTGTCTTAACCGCTTGACCAACGGGCCATTAACGTATGGTATTATAACACATCTTTTTTCAAAATGCAATACCTTTTTCAAAAAAATTTTATGTTTTGCGAATTTTTTTCTTTTTTATGTTCATTTCTGCCCTCAGCTGCAGAAACGAACCAAAGAAAGCTGCCAAAGGGGCGCTACTCCGGACAAAGCGCCCCCTTTGGTATCCCCCGCAC
>JAFYLR010000036.1 GCA_017550115.1 Clostridia bacterium
GCCGTATTTACTGTCTATTAACCGTTTATCTTTTCCTGACAAGCGGGGCAAACGAGATCCTCAGGGGAAAGTGAGCTGTCAAAACACACAGTTTCGCCACATGAGGGACATTCGATCTCGTAACATTCCTCGAAATCGTCATCCTCGCAACCGCAATCACAATCACAATCGCAATCACAATCGCAGTCGCAGTCGCAATCATCGGTGTAAACGTCTTCTTCAAGATTTCCGAGATCCTCGTCGATCTCTTCTATATAGTCGTTCAGATATTCAATATCTTCCTCAACGTCAGAAATTGAGCGAGCCATGTCCTCAACAAGTGAAAGAAGCTCGTTTATTATTTTTGTTTCGGGTTTTGCTGCGTCAAGTGCAAGTCCTTCTGCAAGTCCGCGCAGATATGCTGCTTTTTCAGTAAGTGTCATAGTTTTTTGTTCCTTTCCGAATTTTTATCTTTAGATGTTAAAATACGGGGGAAGTTGCCCGATGGGTACTTCCCCTGAAAATTTTATGCTCTTGAGAGATATTCACCTGTACGGGTGTCGATCTTAAGCACGTCGCCAACGTTGATAAAGAGCGGTACCTTAATAACCGCACCTGTTTCAAGTGTTGCGGGCTTGAGAGTGTTTGTTGCAGTGTTTCCTGCAAAGCCGGGATCGGTCTCTGTAACCTCAAGCTCGACAAAGAGAGGAGGCTCAACGCCGAAAATGTTGCCCTTGTAGGAAATGATCTTGCATATCATCTCTTCTTTTACAAACTTAAAGTTGTCATCAACCTTATCGTGTGCGATAAGAGTTTCTTCCCATGTTTCAGTGTCCATGAAGTGATAAAGGTCACCATCATCATAGGAATACTGCATTTCTTTTCTGTCGATATAAGCGTTCTCGAACTTATCTGTAGGGCTGAAAGTTCTTTCTATAACTGCGCCTGTGATAACATTCTTGATCTTTGTACGAACGAATGCCGCGCCCTTACCGGGTTTTACATGCTGGAATTCGATTACCTGGAAGACCTGACCTTCCATATCAAAAGTAATGCCGTTTTTGAAATCGCCTGCTACTACCATAAAATAAAATCCTCCGAGAGTAGTTAAAGTATCGGACGACAGTCCGTCCGGTCAAAATAATAAATAGTATAACATATTGTAACCTAAAAAAATGAATTTTACAATAGTTTTTGGCAAATATTTTCAAAAAATTTATATTTTTTATCAAAAAGCTTGAAAAAAGTCATATCAACCCAAAAAACATAAAAAAATCGATTGCTTTTTGGAGAAAAAGTAGATGGAGAATATTTCAAAAAAGTTGACAAAACTTCATTTTTGAGGTATCATATACTATGTATAACTATAATAATTTAGATTTTTGGTTACAGATACGTGAAAAGGGGACTGTCTTATGATGAAAAGTATGACCGCTTTCGGAAGAGCGAAAGCTACGGTCGCGGGAAAGAATATTACGGCGGAGATAAAAAGTGTGAACAGCAGATATCTTGACTGTTCGGTGAAGATATCCCGTGCGTACTCTTATCTTGAGGATAGAGTGAAGCCTTATCTTCAGTCAAAGGGATTGTCAAGGGGAAAGATAGACGTTTACGTTGGCATTGAAGTAACAGAAAGCGTAAACGCTGAGATTTCACTTGATATGGGCTTGGCAAAGGGATATGTTGATGCTTTACGTCGTCTGCGAGATGAGTTCGATATAAGAGATGATATAAGTGTTATGGGTGTTGCCAGATATAACGATATATTCACTCAGAAGAAGCAGGAGGAGGATATCGAGCGTGACTGGGCGGAGGTGAAGGAGGCTCTTGACGGAGCTATCGATCAGTTTACCGAGGCGAGAGAACGCGAAGGTGCAAGGATCGAAGCTGACCTTGTTGGCAAGCTGGAAGGAATTCAAAGGACGGTCGATAAGATAGAAGAGCTTTCGCTTGGTGACGTTGCCGATTATAAGGTCAAGCTTGAAGAACGCATACATAAAATGCTCTCCGATAACAATATCAGTATTGATGAGAGTAGAATACTTACCGAATGTGCTATATTTGCGGACAAGATAGCGATCGACGAAGAGCTTGTAAGACTGCGTTCGCATTTTGCAGCGTTCGATGATTATATCTCGGGTACAGAGCCTGTTGGAAGAAAGCTCGATTTTCTTATGCAGGAAATGAATCGTGAGATAAACACTATCGGTTCAAAATGTAATAATTCTAATATTGCTCATTTTGTTGTTGATATTAAGTGTGAATTTGAAAAAATTCGAGAGCAGATTCAAAATATAGAATGATTTTAATAGGACAATATATTTAGTCACCAAAAAGAAAGGAAGTCTTTGTCAAACAAAGATATAGGTCGTTTATATGAAATTTATCAACGTAGGTTTTGGAAATATGGTCGCACTTGAGCGAATCGTGGCACTTGTGAGTCCCGATTCAGCCCCGATCAAACGTCTGATTCAGGACTCCAGAGACGAGGGACGAGTTATCGACGTTACCTGCGGCAGAAGAACGAGGGCGGTAATAATAACAGACAGCGAGCTTGTGATTCTTTCTGCAATACAGACGGAAACGATAGCAAACCGTATGGATACAGGCGAGGACGACGTTGACGAGAGCGAGGCGGAAGAAGATGAAGACTGACAGAGGCCTCCTCCTTGTTATAAGCGGACCTGCAGGAAGCGGAAAAGGAACGGTTATAAAGAGCCTTATGGAGAAGAGCGATTCTTTTTCCTATTCTGTATCGGCGACGACAAGAGCACCACGACCGGGTGAGATTAACGGTGTAAATTATCATTATATAACCAAAGAAGACTTTCAAGAGCGTATAGCGAACGGCGGAATGCTTGAATATACAGAATACTGCGGCAATCTATACGGCACTCCGAAAAAAGAAGCGGAAGAGGTTCTCTTGGGTGGCAAGAACCTCATTCTTGAGATCGAGGTTGAGGGTGCTATGAACGTAAAGAAGCTATACAATGAAGCCGTTCTTATAATGCTTCTGCCGCCGAGCTTTGCTAAACAGGAAGAAAGACTTCGCGGCAGAGGAACAGAGACCGAAGAAAAGATTCTTGCAAGACTTGCTCAAACTAAAAAAGAGCTGGCTGTAGCAGAGAATTATGATTATGTTGCATATAACCGCGATGGTGGTGCAGACGATACCGCCGACGATATTCTTGCGATAGTTCGTGCCGAGAAGCTCAGACTTAGCAGAAACCCGGACGTTGCAACTCGTTATTTCGAATAAAGTTAACAATTACTTATATAAAAATTATTAGACCGCCAAAAGCGGCATGGAGGTATTTATGATTTTCCCGTCAATTACAGATCTTACAAAAAACAACTACAACCGTTACGAGCTCGTTATTGCTACTGCAAAGTGTGCAAGAATGATCACCGACGAATACGTAAAGGAGAGAGAGACCGCCGAGAAAATGATAGCGGCAAACAAGGAATCTGAGAGAGCTATATTCTCAATGATTAAACGTGAATTCCGTGATGAAAAGGCAGTTAAATGTGCAATAAACCGTCTTTACACAGGAGACTTCGTTATTCTTTCTCCCGAAGAAGCAGAAATAAAGAGGGCGGAGAGAGCAGAGCTTGCAAAGCTGAATGCAGCATCTGAAACTGCGGATGACGCTTTTGATTTTGTAGACAGTGAAGAAGCAGAAGACGCGGACGATTTTGAAGAAGCCTCAGAGGAGTTCGAGAACGAATAAACTTTCAAACAAAAATAGAGAGGAGAATGTATGATGCCACAATATGCAAACGTTCATATACTTGATGTTCCATTTGCTGTGGATCGTGCGTTTGACTACTATTTGCCCGGAGAATTTCGGGAGAGAGTTCGGGTCGGTAGCTTCGTTGTAGTGCCATTTGGTGCGGGAAACCGCCGCAGACTCGCTATTGTTGTAGGACTTTCAGATAGCGCTTCGCTTGAAGATAAGGCTATCAAACCGATCGTAGCTATATGCTCGGAGGAGCTTTACCTTGATGAAAAATTGTTGGGGTTAGCTTTTTATATTCGTGAACAGACGCTTTGCACTATGGGGGACGTTCTTCATTCGATGATCCCCTCGGCAGTGTTTTCACGCTTGGTGGAATATTACCGCCCCATATCTGAAAAAGAGGGAAAGCCGAGAGGCCGTGATGAGAGTATTTTGGCTATTCTCGAATATATAAGAGACAGAAAGATAGTTTCTGAAAAGGGCATAAAGGATTGTTTTGGTGCGAAGGCAAAACCTATAATAGACAAGCTTGTCTCGGACGGCTGGATAACCCGAGAGATGACCTTGAAGGATGGCGCAAGAAAGCAAACGAGAAGCTGTTATAGTCTAGCTATCAAAGTAAGCGAGATTAATAAGATACTTGAGGGCGGCAAAAATGCGTTGCATCGGATAAGATCCGAGGGGCAGAAAAAAGCTCTTGAGATTTTGCGTGATGCACAAGAAAACTCGCTTTATGAAGAAGAGTTTGTAAAGCTTGGCATCTCGAAGGCGAATATCAAAGCTCTTTTGGAAAAGGGGTTGATAGCCGAGCATAAAACCACGGTTTACAGAGATCCTTATAACGATAAAGGCTTATATGAAAAAAATAACGATATACAGCCGAAAGAAATTGTGTTAAGCGACGAGCAGAATTTGGCGCTTGAGACCTTGGAGGATCTTTATAAAAGCGGAGAGGCGAAAGCTGCGTTGCTTCACGGTGTTACGGGAAGCGGTAAAACAAGCGTTATGATGGCACTCATAGACAAGGTTCTTGAGAGCGGCAAGGGGGCTATATTGCTTTTGCCCGAAATATCGCTTACGCCCCAAACGATAGGCATTTTCAGAGGGAGGTACGGTTCACTTTGCGCAGTTGTACATTCCTCGCTTTCGTCGGGAGAAAGATACGACGCATACAGACGTATATCAAACGGCGACGCAAGGGTCGTAATAGGCACTCGCTCGGCAGTTTTTTCGCCTGTGAAAAATCTTGGACTTATCGTAATCGATGAGGAACAGGAGCAGACCTACAAATCCGATCAAAATCCAAAATATCATGCAAGAGATGCGGCAAGATACCGTTGTGCGTCGGAAAACGCTTTGCTGTTACTTGCGTCTGCAACCCCGTCGCTTGAAAGTTATCTTAAAGCAAAAGAGGGAAAATATACACTTATAAAACTGAAAAAACGCTATGGTGATGCCCGTCTTCCCGAGGTTAGTATAGCTGATATGCGTGGGGAAGCACAAGGAGGGAACATTTCTCCGCTTGGCACGCTTCTCACAGATGAGCTTTGCCGAGTTAAAAATTCGGGTGAGCAGTCTATACTTTTTCTTAACCGACGAGGATATAATACTTTTGTTAGCTGTCGTAGCTGCGGAGAGGCGATCTCGTGTCCCCATTGTAGTGTTTCAATGACATACCACACAAAAAACGGCACTTACAGCGAGGGTTATCTTGCTTGTCATTGGTGCGGACATAAAGAAAGCTTGCCGAAAAAATGTCCGTCGTGTAACTCCGATAAGCTGGCTCATATGGGGTATGGCACTCAGAGAATTGAGCAGGAGCTGTCAGAGCTTGTTCCGGGAGCGAAGGTACTGAGAATGGATACCGATACGACGGGAACAAAGTTTTCTTATGATAAAATTTTAGGATCGTTCAGAGAGAGGAAGGCTGATATTCTTCTCGGAACTCAAATGGTGACAAAGGGGCATGATTTTCCTGCTGTGACGCTTGTTGGCGTACTTTTGGCAGACGCTTCACTTTATCTTGATGATTACAGGGCAAATGAGCGTACGTTTTCGATGCTCACGCAGGTCATAGGAAGAGCGGGACGCGCATCGGATAACGGAAAGGCCGTCATACAAACAAACAACCCTGATAATGACATAATAAAGCTTGCCTGTGCGCAGGACTATGAAACCTTTTTTGAAAGAGAGATAAAGCTTCGTAAATTGCTTGTATTTCCGCCTTATTGCGATATTGTTCTTATGACGATAAGCTCAGAGGACGAGCGAGAGTTGCTTGTTGCGGTTAAAAAGCTTTGCTCCGAGTTCAAGAAGCTCACAGAGGGCAAGGGCGAGTTCTCTGACGTTAAGATGCAGGTGTTCGGGCCCTTTGAAGCACCGGTCTATAAGGTAGAGGGACGGTGCAGAATGAGACTTGTGATAAAATGCCGTCTGAACAAACGCAGTCGCGAGCTTTTTGCCACAATGTTGCGTATTTTTACGAGCGAAAGAGCAACGGGATCATCAAAACAGACGAGAAGACCTGTGCTTACGATAGATTTTAATCCGTCTCTTATCTAAACTCTTGTAAAATTTTTAAGTTAGACGGAAAATAAAATGGAGTGATAAAAATGGCTAAATTGAAAATACTGAAAATAGGCGATGAAACTTTGCGCAAGGTCAGCCGAAAGGTTGATGTCATAACGCCGAGGATAAACACGCTTATTGATGATATGATAGAAACGATGCGTGATGCGGACGGCTGCGGACTTGCGGCTCCGCAGGTGGGAGTGCTTCGCAGAATAGTTGTTGTTGAAGTGGAAGAAGGAAAACCTATCGTCCTTATAAACCCCAAAATAATTGCACAAGCAGGGGTGCAAGAGGAGATAGAGGGTTGCCTTTCGGTTCCCGGAAGAAACGGCAAAACGAGAAGACCAAGGCACGTGACGGTAAGAGCCATGGGCCGTGACGGCAAGGAATTTGAGGTAAGCGGAAGCGACCTGCTCGCAAGAGCGTTTTGCCATGAGCTTGACCATCTTGACGGTAAGCTTTATATTGATGAAGCTATAGAAATGTACGATTGATTGAATATTTTTCAGATGTGGCTTTGTGAGCAAAACCACCCCGATTTCCCGAGAAAGGAAGGCTTTTGATACGAGGGCCGAGGACTTAAATTATGAAGATACTCTTTATGGGAACACCGGATTTCGCACTTTCTTCACTTGCAGCTCTTTGCGATGCAGGGGAAAATGTGATAGGCGTTGTTACGCAACCGGATAAGCCTAAGGGCAGAGGATATGAGATGAAGGCGTCGCCCGTTAAGGTGTATGCAAAAGAGCGAGGTCTTGCGGTTTATCAGCCGACAACCCTTCGAGGTGAGGATTTTGACTCGCTTCTGCGAGAGATAGATCCTGATATGATAATCGTCGTAGCTTACGGTAAGATATTGCCCGAGAATGTAATAAATTATCCGAGATTTGGCTGTATCAACGTTCACGGTTCGCTTCTGCCGAAATATCGCGGAGCGGCACCGATGCAAAGAGCTATAATAGATGGAGAGAAGGTCACGGGTATCACGACTATGTATATGGATGTCGGTCTTGATACGGGTGACATGATAATGAAAGAGGAAGTTGAGATACTTCCCGATGATAATTTCGAGAATATTCACGATAAGCTTGCGGCGTGCGGAGCGTCACTTTTGCTAAAGACAGTGAATGCAATAAGAGACGGCAAGGCGGAGCGTGAGAGGCAAGATGATACTATGGCGACTTACGCTGCTAAAATTGAAAAGAATGACTGTATTATAGATTTTACAAAGAGTGCTGCCGATGTGCATAATCTCATAAGAGGACTTTCCCCCATACCGCTTTCTTTTACGCACACTCCTGACGGTAAAATGCTGAAGGTTTGGAAAAGTCGCATATCCGAAGAAGATTCGAGTGCTGATGAGGGTACGGTTATCTCTCTTGAAGGCGGCATAACTGTAAAATGCGGCACGGGAGCTGTTACTCTTTGCGGAGTTTTACCCGAGGGAAAGGGAAGAATGAAAGCAGAGGATTTTATCAGGGGCAGAAAAATAGGCCTCGGAGATAAGTTTATATGACTTAAGTGAGCTTGACATAAAAAATAAAGTCAAGAAAGGTTTTTAATTATGCCATATTTTTATTTCGATAGTTCATATATTGTCCTTTTACCTGCTCTTATCTTTGCTCTTTGGGCACAGGCAAAGGTACAAAGTTCCTTTAATAAATATAATAAAATAATGACGAGAAGTGGAATGACGGGACATGATGCGGCGAGACTTATCCTCAATGCAAACGGACTTCATCATGTAAAGATCGAACAGATAGCAGGAAATCTGACGGACCATTTTGACCCAAAATCGAACGTTATAAGGCTTTCAAGCTCGGTATATTCTTCAAGTGGAGTCGCGGCGGTCGGTGTTGCGGCACACGAGGCGGGACACGCTGTGCAATATGGGGAAGATTATAGACCGATGAAGATACGTTCTGCAATAATTCCCGTAACGAGAATAGGCTCGATGTTGGCTTTGCCGATTTTTTTGATCGGTTTGATATTTTCCTTTTACGAGATTGCAATGCTGGGAATTATTTTATTCTCCTTGACAGCCGTTTTTCAGGCGGTAACATTGCCCGTTGAGTTCAACGCAAGTGCAAGGGCACTCAAAGCTCTTGACGGAAGCGGAAGACTTGATGTTGACGAGGTAAAAGGAGCGAAGAAGGTATTGACTGCGGCGGCACTTACGTATGTTGCGGCACTTGCGTCTTCTCTTGCTCAGATATTGCGTCTTTTGATTATAGTAGGCAGACGAAGAGATTGATTTTTATCATTTGGAGAAAAGGATTTGGCAGATATGAGTGACAAATTGAATATAAGAAGTGTCGCTCTTGCAGTGCTTGATCGAATAGAAGCGGCAGGTCAGTATTCTAATATTGCTCTTGACACGGCCATTAAGCGTACCGATGTAAAGGGAGCTGACAGGGCGTTTCTAACAACGCTTGTTTACGGTGTTATCGAGCGTAAAATAACCCTTGATTACTGTATCAATAAAATGTCAAGTATTCCGCCCTCAAAAATTGAGGCGACGGTTCGGAATATTTTGCGTATGGGACTTTATCAACTTGCTTTTCTTGATAGAGTTCCCGACCATGCCGCTATAAACGAAAGTGTTTCACTTGCAAAAAAAAGACAGAGCGGATTTGTCAATGCCCTGCTTCGTAATTTTGCTCGTTCTGACAGAGCTTTTCCGTTGCCTGATATAAAAGAGGGAAAAGCAAGATATCTTTCTGTCAAATATTCTGTGGCGGAAGATATATGCGATCTTTTTTGCCGTATTTTCGGTGGCGAAAGGACGGAGTTTCTTCTTGCTTCGATGAATGTTCCTCCGCCGATAACGATTCGCACCAACACGTTGAGAACTTCAAGAGAAGCGTTGTTTGAGCGTCTCTTGGAGGCTGGAATTGGTGCTGAGAAGACTACGCTTTCAGATAGCGGGATAAAAGTATTCAATACCGCTTATTCGGACATTCCGGGGGGCGATGAAGGGCTTTGGTTCGTTCAGGACGAGGCTTCTCAGATATGTGCTGAGGTTTTAGGTGCGTGTTCGGGAGAGACGGTTATTGACGCTTGTGCTTGTCCCGGCGGAAAGAGCTTTTCCGTCGCTATGCGTATGGAAAACAAAGGAATACTGAGATCCTTTGACCTGCATGAAAACAAGCTTTCACTTGTTGAAAAAAATGCCGAAAGGCTTGGTATAGATATAATAGAAACAGCCCAGCGGGACGGAAAAATATACGACGAGGCTCTTTATGAGAGTGCCGATAGAATCATTTGCGACGTTCCCTGCTCAGGACTTGGCGTTATTGCAAAGAAAACCGATATAAGATATAAAAATATTGATGATATCGAACGTTTGCCTGCTCTGCAGTTGGCTATTGCACAAAATTGTGTGAAATATCTGAAAAAGGGCGGGGTGCTCGTTTATTCAACGTGTACGATAGTACCCGAGGAGAATGAGGAAAACGTAAAGAAGCTTTTAGAAGTTTTTCCGCAGCTTGAACTTGTGCCTTTTTCTGTAGGTGACAGAGTAGTTGATAGTGGCATGATGACACTTTATCCCGATACGGATGGGGTAGACGGATTCTTTATCGCTAAATTGAAGAAAAAGTGAGTGAAATGATAAATATAAGCAAAAAAACAGATATTCTTTCGCTTATGCCCAAAGAGCTTGAAGTCTTTGTGACAGAGGAGCTGGGAGAGCCGAAATACAGAGCAAAACAGATATTTTCCTTTCTTTGTAAAGGAGTCGCATTTTCGGAGATGTCAAGTCTTTCAAAGGGACTGCGGCAGAAAATTGAAGAAAAATGTGAGGACCGTATGCCCATCATCGAGAAAAAACTTGTGTCTGCGATCGATGGAACTGTAAAATACTTATTTAGGCTGATAGACGGCAACTGTATAGAGACAGTGGTTATGAAATATAATCACGGGAATACGGTTTGCATATCCTCACAGGTTGGGTGCAGAATGGGGTGCCGTTTCTGTGCATCTACGATCGGCGGAAAGGTCAGGGATCTTGAGCCGTCAGAGCTTATCGGTCAGGTTATAATGGCACAGAAGGATATGGGTGAGCGGATCTCCAATATCGTTATGATGGGGATAGGCGAGCCGCTTGATAATTTTGATAACGTTGTGAAATTCCTAGCCCTTGTAGGATGTGAGTCGGGGCTCAATATCGGTTACCGTCACATATCACTCTCTACTTGCGGTATAGTTGATAAAATATATAAGCTTGCGGAACTTGATCTGCCGATAACGCTGTCAATCTCGCTCCACGCACCCGACGACGAAACCCGTTCACAGATAATGCCCATAAATAACAAGTGGGGCGTAAAGGAGCTTCTTTGTGCCTGCAGAGATTATTATGCTAAGACCAAGAGAAGACTTTCGTTTGAATATACTTTGATCTCGGGCAAGAATGATTCTCAAAAAAATGCGGAAAATCTTGCGAGTGTGCTTAACGGAGAGTTAAGATCAAGGGGCGATACGATGCCGATACACGTGAATTTAATACCGGTAAATGAAGTAAAGGAATCGGGATTCGTGCGTTCGGGAGACGCTCAGATAAAAGCTTTTGCGGCGCATCTTGAGAAGCGAGGAATACGGGCGACTATCAGACGTAAGCTCGGCCCCGACATCAACGCTTCTTGCGGACAGCTCAGACGAGAATCTGTTGAAAATAATACAGAAAGATAACTATAAACCATTAACCGTTTCCCATACAAGTGGGACGTTTTACGGAGGATATATGAAATACTTTGGAAAAACCGATATAGGTAAACTCAGGAAAGGGAATCAAGACAGCTTCGGGATTTACGAAATTGCCGAGAACGCTTTGCTTCTCTCTGTTTGCGATGGCATGGGCGGTGCATCGGGCGGAGGAGAGGCAAGTAAGCTTGCGCTCCAAGCCTTCGCGAATGAAATAAAGGATGCCTGTGCATCTAAAATAGAGGATTCTAAGCTTGACGCATCAGCTCTTGATATAAAGCTGCTTCTATCGAATGCGGCAGGGTGTGCAAATAATGCGGTATATAAAACTGCACAGGCGAATCCCGAGCTTCAGGGCATGGGGACGACTCTTGTTGCACTTTTTGTAGTCGATAAGACTATGTTTTCGATAAACGTGGGCGACAGCCGTATGTATAGAATAAATAATGGTGAGATCAAGCAGGTCACGCACGATCATTCGTACGTACAGTATCTTGTGGATATGGGTAAAATGACGCTTGAAGAGGCGAAAAAGAGTGCCAACCGCAATATAATTACCAGAGCCATAGGTACGGGCGAAAGTATAGAAGCGGATATTGAAGCGATAGATCTTGAAGAGGGAGTACAGGATACATATTTTCTGCTCTGCTCGGACGGCTTGACGAACGTAGTTTCCGATGAGGAGATAGCAAAGGTCGTTTCATATGAGGCTACGCCCGAGGAAAAGGTTGATAAGCTGATAGAGACCGCAAATCAAAACGGCGGTCCTGATAATATTACAGTAGTTCTCTTGTCAATTTGATTCAAAAACGGAAAAGGGGAATAAGAAATGAATATGGAAAGTTATGAACGCTACGTTGGAAAAGTGTTCGATAACAGATATCGCATACTTAAGATTCTTGGCGTTGGCGGAATGGCGATCGTTTTTGAAGCATATGACGTTATTGAGAAGAAAACGGTTGCTGTAAAAATGTTAAAGGACGATATAGCAAGTGATATTCAGCAGGTCAGAAGATTTGTAAATGAGTCAAAGGCTGTTGCTATGTTGTCACACCCGAATATAGTTAAAATATATAACATCTCTGTCAGAAGCGATATAAAGTTTATCGTTATGGAGTATATCGAGGGAATAACGCTAAAGGACTATATGACAAAGCGTGGAGTATTGTCCTTTAATGAGATTATAAGTTACACAGAGCAGATATTAAGAGCCCTTGAACACGCACATTCAAAGGGCGTTGTCCACAGAGATATAAAGCCTCAGAATATA
>JAFYLR010000037.1 GCA_017550115.1 Clostridia bacterium
TCGCCGTTTTTGATACGAAGATCTGTTCTTGAACAAACTGAATAATTACATTCAACAAATCCTGAGAGTATAAGTGATTTAGCTTTTTCGCGACTCTCATTTACAATTGCACCGACAACACAGTCAAGCCTATCTGATGCAACCGTATCGTTTATGATTTTTGTTTTACGTTCGTATTCAAAATTGCTTTGAATAGATATCTCTTCGATTTTGACTTTGTCAGATCCGATTCTTTCACAGTTGACTTTTATAAGATCGGCGACTGACGGTAGAGCAAAAATTATACATTCATACTCCCCAAGAACACATATGTCACCGATTGCACTTCGATCAATACCCATATTGAGTATCGCACCCAAGTAATCTCGGTGAGTCAGGTTTTTATAGGAGCTTCCGCATATTTTTAATGCTTTAATTGTTTCGTTTATCTCGCTTACCGTATCAAGCACTGTTTCTGTATCTCCTATATCGGATATTACCGATTCATAGTATTCAGGCAGAAAGAAGACGCATTTTCTCTCGGCGTCCGTATAGCCGCCAAAGAAAAAGCTTCTTTTACAAGCTCCGATTTTATTTACGTATTCTCTTGCAAAATAAATCTCGCCGGGGTCAAGAAACGAGGTGCTTGTTACTACATATCCTCTGTCTGTCAAACCCAAAAGATCGTCTATGCGAGCGGATAAAAGCTTTTTTTGCGAGTTATCCATATGAAGACAAAAGGGTCGAAAGGAGAATAAGAAGTATATAGGTAATAAAAAAGGAAAAATCGATTGGCATGGATTGAAAGGTTGAAAAACGCGAAAGCAAAACTCGAATTGGATATATTATCGGTTCTGTCAGCGCATAAACAAAACGTTCGATTTTGTTATCATCGCTTAACGGGATCCACGAAAGTATTGCTCTTACCAACATTGCAAACTGCAATACTTCAAGTAAAACTAACGTTGTTTTTGCAACAACAAATGTAACTGCACCCAAGTTTTTCCTCCATTAAAATCGATAACGACAGCCGACAAAGGACAGTCCGACTGTCGTTAACACGATACAACAATTTGCACCCCATATAATGCGGCGCAAATCGTTTTCCTATTATCTCAAATTAATAACCGAAGTAAGTGTTCTGTGTGGGAGCCTCAGGAGCAGGAGTTGCTGCCGCCTCAGGAGCCTTATCGTTGCTTATGGCAACGTTCTGAGGAGTGATAACATAAGCGTTATTTGCAACCTTCTTTATCTCGCCGCCAATAGAATAGGCAACACCGAAGAGAAAGTCGATAAGTCTTCTTGCTGTGTCCTTATCAGAGTCCTCGAGATTAAGTACAACTGTACGCTTGTTGAGAAGGTGCTCAGCGATGGAAGGACCGTCCTTGAACTCTGTGGGTTTAACAACCTTGAGTTCTATTGCCGCACCGTTTATTGACATTCCGCTGCCCATTTGAGGAGCAACGGGCTGAGGGTTGTAATTGAAGTTTTGAGGAGCGGACTGAGCTTGTACAGGCTCTTCGATCTGCTCTTCCTCGTAGCCACCGTCAAATCCATCGTAGTAGTCGTCGTAGTTGTCTGCATAAGTATCATTTGCTTGGTTGTTTTTCTTGAGTCTATCTAACATTCCCATATTGATTTCCTCCGCTTTTTATATAATTATTATTTTTCAAAAAGACTTCTTCCTATTCGCACGATAGTCGAACCACAGAGAATTGCTTCCTCAAAATTCCCACTCATTCCCATCGAAACAATAGGCTCTATATTATTATGAACGATTTTTCGCCAAATGTCAAGAAAAAGTTTATAAGTTTCATCAAAATATTGTAAATAATCTGTTTTTTCTTCACATTTTGGTGCCATTGTCATAAAACCGCGAAGATTTAATGACGAAAACTGCATTATCTCAGAACAAAACGCCTCAATGTCTTCCGGCAAAATGCCGCCCTTGCTTTCCTCTCTGCCGCAGTTTATCTCAACAAGAACATCCATAACTACACCGTGTTTTTTTGCCTGTCGGTCAATCTCTGCCGCAAGCTTTATCGAATCAATGGAGTGTATCATGCAAACCTTATCGATTATGTATTTTACTTTATTTGTCTGAAGCGAGCCTATAAAATGCCAATCTATTTTCGCATCCTTTAGAAATTCATAATGCTCAAGTAACTGTTGAACCCTGTTTTCTCCCACCGCAGTAATACCTGCGTGTTCGATGAGAAACTTGAGTTCCTCGTTTTCCGCGTATTTTACAGCGGCAACGATCTCAACCTTCTGAGCGTGTTTTGACTTTTTTTCGGCTTCGGCAACTCTTTTTCGAATGTTTGCCACGTTTTTTTCTATATATTCAAACGCCATAAAATAGACTCCGATCAGTAAAATACCATTCCGTCTTTAAGCTCTTTTCCCGATATTATAACGCTATCGTAAAGCTTCAGATAAGGATAGGTCTTTTGTTTTTGTGCTTCCGTGTCGGCAGATTCACCGGAATTCGAATCGGTCCCGTTTTCTGAATCTGTGGGTTCTTTTTTTAGCGGATCCTCGGTCGATATTATATAATGGCCGTCCGCTTCAAACAATATATCTATTCTCTTAAAAATCACAGTGCTACCGTAAAGCGTATATACCCCTTGCACACCATCAACAAGCCTCACCGCATTTTTCGGAATTCTGAATCCTTTTGCCTCATTTGCGATGATTTCAATTGCTTGTGAGCGTTGGTAATTGAAGCCCTCGGGCATTTCACTGCATGAGAATACTGCAAGAGTACGGTCTCCGAGCTGTTCGGTTATTATCTTTTCCAATTTCAAAGAAAGCTCGGCATCGTAGTTATAAGGGAATATTCCTGAATATGTTTTTTGAATTTCAAGATTTTCCGCGTCTTCTTTATTTATGGGAAAAACTATATACCAAATATAGTTATCCGCTATTTTTCCGATAGGTGTTTTGCCATCAACGTTTTTTATACCTTTTGGCTTTTCTTCGATCAGCCTATAGAAATCGGACACAGTCAGATTTTCAAGTGACTTTTTTGTGAAAATTTCTTCATATCCGTCAATTTCGGAAAAGAAGTAACCGCTCACATCGGAATAGATAGTTTCGCTTCTTCCGTTCAACTGAGCCATAAGATTAGATTTTTTTGACTCGAGCGAAGAACGAAGATCGGAAAAATTCTTTTGCTCACCTGTTATCAGCTGTCTTTTGTTCATTTGAATCAAAAGGTTATCGGTTGAATGTATAACGTGGCTGTATTTTCCTTCGGCAAGGCGTGAAAGTATCATGTAGTAATAAGACGATATTCTTTTATCAACCGTTTTTGTGTCGGTATTCGCGGCACCTATGGACACTGAGCTTTGGTCAAGGACTGCGAGCTTGTTTTCAATTTTTGAAAGCTCGGAATTGATAGAATACCCCGACAGATCGGCAAAAGAGGTTGCAACCTCCTGCCTTATACCAACCTTTTCTCCGTCCTTTATAAGATAATTTACAGAACCGTCATAGGAAGAATAAAGATAGTGTTCGTCCTTGAAAATATATCCTTCAGCGGAGATTATAAATTTCTTTGAAGACACCTCTGCGGTCAAGGTGTCAATATCGGTAGTAAATCCGTCCATCATATGATAGATTATGTAAAAAACGAGACCGAGAGCCGCAATGGTGGACAAAACATATATTCCGACTCTTTTTAGATATTTTTTATCCATATCCTTGTCGCTCTCCTCAACTTTTTTTATTCAGTATATCACAAAAACCGAAATCTCGAAAGAGCGACGAGGCAATGTTTACAATCTCTTCAAAAGTTTTGGTCTGGTTTTCATCACTTAGACAAACGGGTATAAAATTGATCTCTTTTCTTGCGAGAAACCAAGTCATTTGACGCTTTGCATAGTGACGGGTTGAAATTTTTATTCTATCAAGTGCATCATCAAGCGAACAGGTGCCCGATAGATAGTCTTTCAATTCCTTATACCCTATAGCTTGACCGGCCGTCGTATCGGGAGAAAGAAGCCCATTATCATATAGCTTTTTGACCTCTTCTAAAAGCCCTGCTTCGATCATTGAATCCACTCGCTTATCAATGCGTGAATACAGTATTTCTCTGTTTCCATATTCAAGACCGATGATAAGGGGATCAAAAATCGATTCTCTCTCTTTTGATTCTTTATCGAGCTGTGTTTTTGTTTTCTTCGTTGTGTGATACACCTCAATAGCACGGATAACACGGCGTATATTGTTGGGGTGAATGGACTGTGCCGCTTCGGGATCAAGCGCTTCAAGTTTTTTATGAAGAGCTTCGGCACCATTTATATCCGCAAAATTTTGCAATTCTTCTCGAAGTGCGGGATCGCTTATAGCGCCGTCGTCCCGAATGCCTCGGATAACGCTGTCAAGATACAGTCCCGTTCCACCGCAGAATATCGGGACCTTACCTCTTGATACTATATCCTTGACACATTCAGTCGCCATTTTTGCATATTCAGTGCAACTGAATTTTTGCGGAGGGTCTGCTATATCGAGCATATGGTGCGGGATTCCGTTTCTCTCCGCCATATCGGGCTTTGCCGTTCCGATATCCATTCCTCTGTATATCTGCATGGAGTCACATGATATTATCTCTCCATCAAAACGACGGGCGAGAGATATCGCAAGTGCCGTTTTTCCGCTTGCGGTTGGTCCTACTATGGCGGCGATCTTTATTTTTTTACTTGCGTTCATCATTATCCCTCCCGATTTTTTTAACTGCCTAAATTATAACATGTTTTTCTCAATAAAGCAACAGAAAGCTTGATTTATTGAGACTGTATTTTTAATTTTATTTATAGGAGCAAAAGCAGAATAAGTATAAGTAAGGTTGGGCTGTCCTCATTTTCTTTTGAGTTTCCGAGGAGA
>JAFYLR010000038.1 GCA_017550115.1 Clostridia bacterium
GATCCGCAGAATCCATAACAATGGTCACAGGACCGTCATTTATTATAGTAACTTCCATATCGGCACCGAAAACACCTCTCCCCACATGAGAGAGCGATCTTTCCATAACACCGACAAAATATTGATAAAGTTCATTTGCTCTGTCCGGCTTCTCACTCATAAAATAATCCGGACGATTTCCGCTTTTATAATTTGCCAAAAGAGTAAATTGAGAAACAACGAGTGCTTCGCCACCTATATCAAGTACAGAACGATTCATTTTACCTTCATCGTCCTCAAAAATACGAAGCTTCAGTATCTTTGCGGCAAGTGCATCGGCATCCGCCTCGGTATCTCCCGAGGCTACTCCCAACAAGATCATCAACCCCTCGGAGCATGCTCCGACAAGCTCTCCCGCAACCCTTACCTCGCTCTTTTTTACTCTTTGCAATACCGCTTTCATTTTTATGAAAATCCTCTCGTAACATCTTTAATATTTTCAAGTCCTTTGAGCCTTGATACAATCGACTTATAATGCTCAATATTCTTACAACTTATCTTCAGATTTATTATAGCCGTATCATCGGATTTTTTCTGTGAATTTATCGAAAGAATAGAAACCTTCATATCGGCAAGGGTCATAGTTACATTCGCAATAAGACCAAGTGTATCATAGGCATATATCTGAAGCAAAGCCTCATATCCACCGGCACCTGCATCGGCTCCTACCTCCCACTCGGCATTGACCCAACGGGACGCAGTTTCAACATTTGACAGTCCGCTTATAACATTCGGACAATCTCTCTTATGAATAGAAATACCATAGCCCTTTGTAATAAAGCCTATTACACTGTCCCCCGGAAGCGGATTACAGCATTTAGCGAATTTGACCTGACAGCCCTCTTCTCCGTCAACTATAATACCGCTGTTTGATCGGATATTCTTAGTCTTTTTGAGGGTAACATCGCCGACCGATACCTCTTGCACGGTCATCTCAGTTTTCATTATCCTGTCAAACTCATCATGGAGCTTGAGAGTTATCTTTGAAACCGCAAGACCGCCGTAACCTATAGTATTATAAAGGTCTTCAGCTGACTGAACGCCAATTCTATGTGCAACGTTAGTAACGATCTCAAGGCGTTGTGCATCAGAATAGGTTTTGGAGAATTTTTTCAACTCAGCGTCGACAATACTCTGTCCAACAAGGATATTTTCTTCTCGCTTTTCTTTTTTGAACCACTGTCTGATCTTGTTTTTCGCCTCACCGGTCTTAACGATCTTCAGCCAATCTCGGCTCGGGCCTCTTGACGCATTTGACGTAATTATTTCAACGATCTCACCGTTTTGCGGAACTTTATCTATCGGCACTATCATGCCGTTTATTCTGGCGCCAACCATCTTGTTTCCAATGGCGGAATGTATAGAATATGCAAAGTCTATAACGGTTGAGCCTTGAGGGAGTGCGATAACATCACCTTTAGGCGTAAAGACAAAGGTCTCATCATGGAAGATATCCGTCTTGAATGCGTGCATAAACTCGTCCGGATCTCGCGTTCCATCCTCTGTCTCGATAAGCTTTGCGATCCATTCAAGCTTCTTATCCATATCCTCCTTGGAACGTTCACCAGACTTGTACTTCCAATGTGCCGCAACACCGTATTCGGCAACGTGGTGCATTTCCCAAGTTCTTATCTGAACCTCAAAGGGTACGCCGTCACGTCCTATAACTGTTGTATGAAGAGAACGGTACATGTTGGGCTTGGGAGTAGAGATATAATCCTTAAATCTTCCCGGAATAGACTTGAACATCTCGTGGATTATACCCAAAACCGTATAACATTCAAGCTCTGTGTTAACGATAATACGCAAAGCGTAAAAGTCGTATATCTCATCAAAGCTCTTGTTCTGATTATACATTTTTTTATAAATGCTGTAAACCGATTTTATTCTTCCCTCAAGAGTAAAATCAATTTTATTATCAGTCAATTTTGAGTCTATTTTTTGTCTCAAATTTTCAATAAGGCCGAGCTTTTGACCGTATTTTTCCTCTATATGAGTCTGAACTTCTTCATATCCGAACGGATCAAGATATTTAAGAGACACGTTTTCAAGCTCATGCTTGATTCTTTGCATACCGAGACGATGCGCAAGCGGAGCATAGACCTGCATCGTTTCAAGTGCAACAGTCCTCTGCTTTTCGTCACTTTTGGCAGAAAGAGTTCGCATATTATGCAACCGGTCGCAAAGCTTTATAAAAATAACTCGAACGTCTTTGGACATTGCAAGAAGCATCTTTCTGAGACTTTCGATATGAGCCTCTTCCTTATCCTCGACTCTTAACTGTACAATCTTTGTAAGTCCGTCAACAAGCAGAGCTACGTCTTCACCGAAATGCTTTTTAATATCACCAAGATCTGTTTTATCCGAACAATCCTCAACCGTATCGTGCAAAAGCGCTGCACAAATCGAGTCTGTATCAAGCTCAAGTCCCGCAACTATTTCAGCTACGGCAATAGGATGCGAAATATATTTCTCACCGCTCGCTCTGAACTGCCCCTCATGAAGCTTATCAGCATACTCATATGCCCTCTGAATCTTCTCCGTGTCATAATTCTTTCCTGTCGCACGAAGAATATCAAGCAAACGGACTATATCAATATGAGCTTTGCTTTCAATATTGTTATCTTTATCCATTAAAACAACCTCTGTCTGCGTTATAATTTTTCTCTACACTGTGATCGCAATTTTTTCAAAATATACGATTTATCAAGGTTCGCTTTGTCAGACTTGAAATATATCTCAAAACGGTAATATCCATCATCCGTTTCCTCTATACCGCAGAGATTCAGCTCCGTGAACACCTGCATAATAAATTTCATTTTTATGTAGCTTACCGCACTCTTAGAATTATTGCCTTTAAGCATTGAATAAAGTATCTTTTCGTTTATAGTATCATGCCCCATAGAGCTTTCACGGCGAAGAACGTTATATACCGATGCAAAATCATCTCTTGACGGAATAACGTTTTCAGGGTCATCATATTCCCCACCGCCTCTGATGTATTCGTATCTGAACATATCCTTTTTCAGTGTCTCGCAATAAGCCTTGGATGTTCGTATATCCTTAACTATCAACTGGACACTTTTAATATTTTGATACTCGTTTATATCCAAGTTAAAGAAAACGTCTATCCTATCGCCTTCTCCGTATTCAAGGCTGTGAGTTGAAGTGCCAAAGCACATAGCCGTTACGCTTTTGCCGTCTTTCGATAGAATAAGCTTGGTGTGTTTACCCGCACCTATAGCGAATATTCTCTCTATTTTGACATCTCGCATAATAAAAGCGGGTACAGGGTTTGACGTGCCAAAAGGTTCAAGAAGACCGATTTCCGAAGCAGTGTCAAGAGTTATATCGCGCATCTCAATATCGCAATCCGCATCAAGCGTAATATTCATCATTTCGTCCGAGATGTTTTTCTTCGCGAACTCGTTGATTTTACGCTTAAAGGACTCCAACTGCTCTCTTTTAAGAGTCAAGCCTGCCGCGAGTTCATGTCCACCATATTTTACAAGACTGTCGGAGCAAGCCCCTAAAGCCTCAACAAGATTAAGACCCTTTATACTTCTTCCCGACCCTTTTCCTATATCATCGTCGCTTGAAAAACCGCTATCAGCTCCGTCAAAAGATATAAGTATTGATGGTAAGCCGTATTTTTCGGTAACTCTTGAAGCAACTATACCTATAACTCCCTGTTGCCAAGCGTCATCTTCAAGAACGATAACTCTTCCGTTTTTGAAATCAAAGTCCTTCTCTATCTTATCATACGCCTGCTCTGCAATTTTGTTTTCTTCTATCTGACGCCTGCGGTTTATATCGCACAACTCAGCCGCAATAGAAGCTGCAACGTCCTCCGAATCGGTAAGAAAAAGCTCAACCGCTTTTGAAGCGTTGCTTATTCTTCCCGCCGCATTGATCCTCGGTGCCAAGCCATAGCCTATATAAGAGGAGGTTATTTTTTTCTTCTTTACGGGTGCATTTTTTTGTGTAGCTCCCCCTGAACGCACCTCTGTAGAATTTGACGAGGCTTCGATCAAAGCCTTCAAGCCCTTTCTTTCCGTAGTGCTTATCTTTTCAAGACCGTATGTAACTATAAGGCGGTTTTCATCTACTATAGGCATAACGTCGGCTATAGTACCAATTGCCGCAAGGTCGGCATATTCCCTGAAAATTTTTCTTATACCGAGCAGTTTATCCTCTCCTCGCTCCTCACACGATCTGCTCTCAAAAGCACAAAGGAGCTTAAAAACGACACCCACCCCTGCAAACTCCTTAAAAGAAGACATACAATCGGGGCGGTGAGGGTTAACAACCGCGCACGCACGGGGCAGTTCTTCCCTGCACTCGTGGTGATCTGTTATTACCATATCTATACCTAAGCTCGAAGCGAACTCCACTTCCTCGTTTGCCGTGATTCCCGTATCGACCGTAATTATCAGTGCGACACCATCATTTTCAAACCGTTCTATCGCTGCACAGGAAACACCATATCCCTCACCTTCACGACTTGGAATGTAGTAAGAGACATCGGCACCCCTCTCCGAAAGATATAAATAAAGGCAACTTACAGATGTAACTCCGTCAACGTCATAATCGCCGTAAATCACAATTTTTTCTTTTTTATCTAAAGCCCTTTTGATTCGCTCAACGGCTTTATCCATATCAGCAAAATCAAAAGGATCATATATCGAGCTCGTTTCATGAGATAGAAATTTTTTAGCAAAATCCGAAGTCTTATATCCTCGATTATATAACAATTTCGCCGTTATAGGACTCAGATTGTTTGCAGAGCAAATACTCGCTACTGCGGAATTTGCTTCTTCCGATCCATCAAAGAGCGTATTCCATATTTTTTCACGTCTATTGTTCATATTTTTACACTTTCCACTAAAGCTGAAGCGAACAAATTCGTTCAGCAGACACACATAATTATTCTTTTGAACGATACCATCCTTACAATAACAAATCCCCATCAAATATCGTTCATAGGAGCATATTTTGACATAATCGCCAAAGCCACTCTTATTCCGTCAACCGCCGCACTCGTTATGCCGCCCGCATACCCCGCACCCTCACCGCAAGGATATACGTTCGTGCGTCCTATCGCACACATATTTTCATCACGCAGTATTCTGAGCGGAGCCGAGGTTCTCGTCTCAAAGCCCGAGAGCACGGCGTCCCGTGCGGAAAATCCCTCTATTTTTCTCTCGAATCCTGTTATTCCACGCTTGAGTGAGCTTGTTACAAAACGAGGAAGCAACGAACCGAGATCGACTATCTTGAAGTTTCCTCCGCCCATATAAGTCGGCATTATTCGATGTGGCTCTGTCAAAGCCTTTCCGTCAATAAAATCTCCAAACGTCTGTACCGGAACAGAATAATCAGCTCCCGCAGCTTCAAACGCCGCCCTCTCAAGACGTCTCTGAAATTCTATTGCTCCCTCAACGCTTGAACCGTAATCCTCTTTATTTATCGATACTGCTACCGCAGAATTAGCGTTCTTTCCGTCTCTTGCATAACGGCTCATTCCGTTCACAACAACGCCGCCTTGCTCACTTGCAGCAGCAACGACCTCGCCTCCGGGACACATACAAAAAGTATAAACACCTCTCTCACCCGTAGTGTCCGAGAGGCTGTATTCTCCCTTTCCGAGAGCCGAATGTCCCGCATATTTACCGAAAAGAGCCTTGTCAATATCCGATTGAAGATGCTCAATACGTACACCGACGGAAAAAGGCTTCGCTTCAAGATTAAAATCACGCTCCATCAGCATTTTATACGTATCTCTTGCACTATGACCGAGAGCAAGTACGATTACTCCACAGTTTATTTCTCCATCCGAAGTCTTAGCTGTATAACCTTTTATATCGTCAAGTCTCGTGTTGTATCTTATCTCGCCACCGCACTCTTTGATTCTATTTGCCGCATTTTGTACGACTACACGCAAATTATCTGTGCCTATATGCGGTTTTGCACGATACATTATCTCGTCGGGTGCACCAAACTCATGAAGACGCTTTATTACATACGAGCATTTCTTGTCACTTATTCTGGTGACAAGCTTTCCGTCGGAAAAGGTTCCCGCACCACCTGCACCAAACTGAATATTAGTATTTGCGTCAAGCACTTTGTTGCGGTAAAATTCATCTACCAAGCGAACTCTGTCCTCTACACTCGCACCTCTTTCAATTACTATCGGTGCATATCCGTTTTCAGCCAACAGCAAAGCACAGAATATTCCCGCAGGGCCAAAGCCGACGACAACAGGACGCGCGGGAAGCTTTTCCTTGCCACACACAAAATCAATATCATCATCAGCCGCCTCGGATATACTGTATTTTTTCAGCCTATCAGAACTGAAGCTTATATTTGAGGTGGTTTGTGCTGACACAGAGCAAACACCCATAATGTTATCTCTGTGCCGAGCATCTATAGCCTTTTTATATATGCGAAAATCAAAGTCTCGGCTGTCAAGGCCTGCTCTTTTTACTCTGAGCTTCGCCTCTGCGATAAACTCTCTGTCATCTGCGTCAAAAGGCTTTTTTATATTGCTTATTATAATTTTTTTTGACATTTAATCTTCGACTTCGACAACCTTTATCTCTACCTCATCGACTTTTACAGGATAAAGTGTGAAATTCGCATCCTTTACTGTTATTTCGGGCATAATCTCATATACGTTATCTCCGTCAGAATCGCTAAGAGCCGAAAGGTCTATCTCGACGTTGAAATTATTTGCACTGACTTTCTTTGCAGAAGATGCATCAACAATACAATTCAGAACGATTTCTTCGGGCAAATTGTATTTGAATCCACTCGGAGCATTTACAACTTTGATTTTATTTGCAGGAATTGCAATAGATGCAGAGGTGGTATTTACAAGCTCTATCTCCACAATAAACTGCTCTGGTGAATTTACGTCTGTAACGCCTTCCGGAAGAACTACATCAACAACCTTTGTTTTATCTGCCGTCAACTCCGTTTCATCAATTTCGGGAAGAACAACACTGTGTATTCCAGCGAGTAATGCAGGATCTCCACGAAGCGTTATTTCCCCGGGAGACAGTTTAATACTTATATTTTTTGGGTTTATATACCCGTATTTATAAGAAACTACAAGCGGAACGGTTTTATCCGTAAAAACATCAACTCGAACGATCACATTCGCCACTGACGGCACTATGTAATCACTTGTTATTTTAGAGCCGTTTTCATCAACGATCGTTATAGGAGCAGTAAAAGTAGAGCTGCCTGTAATCTCACCCAACTGAGCGTTAACTCTTGCCTCTTTGATCTTTTCGAGTACGCTCGACGCCCCCGTAACCTGTATAGTATCAACGTCGGTCTTGACATCAAAGCTATAATCCGATGATATCGAATAAGTCTTGTTAACGACAACAGGAACATCTATCTCGTCAGTTTTGTCAACAAAAACTTTAATACTTGACGGAGATGTCACCGTCTCCAATTTCCCTATACCCTTCACCTTTGCATCGAGTCTGATAACGCCTGTTTCTTTAACATTTTTAACGTCAACATATACAACGATATCATCGTCATTCAAATTGTTGACCTTGTTTTCATTTCCACTCACCGTAACATTTACAGATTTGTCAATGATCTCAAAGATCGCCATATCCTTTTTGAGCAGAGCAGACTCGCCCTCAAGTACTACAGAAACATTGTCAAATCTGCGAATGATTTTAACAGAATTATCTTCCGTTACGTTGATCCAAACAAAAACTGCACAAATCAAACAACAAAAATAAACGAGAGCCGATGTGAGTCTGACCGACATTTTTCCGATCGTCACAGTCTGCGTTTCAAGCCGCTTTTGGACATCATAAATTTTTTCGCGGAGATTGATCTCATGCTTATTGATCTTCACGTTCCGGTCCTCCTCTCATCGTGTAACATCGTTTTTTTCTTTTTTGTCTTCGGATTTATCTTCATTTTGATTGCTCGTTATAAGCTCTGATATAAGAATCTTATAAAGCTCATCATGACTGATATTATGTTTCAATTCGCCGTCTTTTGCATAAGAGATTCGTCCTGTCTCCTCGGATACTACAACAGCAGTACAGTCACTATCCCCCTCGGTTGCACCCACAGCGGCTTTATGTCTTGAACCCAGATCAAGAGCAAGTGTCGGGTTGTTGGATATTTCATCAAAAAGAACTCTTGCTTTTGAAATTCTGAAATCGTTGATAACAACCGCACCGTCATGAAGAGGAGAGTTCTTAAAGAATATGTTTTCTATAAGCTCACGAGAAATATCGCTGTTCAGACTAACAGCCTTCATTTCGTCGTAAGCATTTATTTCCTTATCCTTTTGAAAAACTATAAGTGCACCTACGTGATTATTAGACATGCTCTTAACCGCACGGCAGATACTGTCAATAATGATGATCTTCTCGTTTTTACTGATAAAAAGTGATTTGACTCTAAAATTCTTGCCAACGTATCCTACGTTTTCAAGCAATTTACGTATTTCGGGCTGGAATATTACAACAAGTGCAATAACACCGAACTGCATAACAGTTTCAAGCACGAAAAATGTCGCTCTGAGGTTAAGCAAATAAGAAACTATAACAAGTAAAATAACCGCAAAAATTCCGACAAGAAGTCTGCCGGAGCGTTTACGCATAATACTTGCCAAAAATTTTGCACAGATATAGAAAAGGAGCGAAAGAAGAACGATATCCACAATATTGAGCAACACTCCCAAAATTCCGATCTTCGACGTCAGATTCGATATCCATGACGACATATTTTCTCTTATACTAAGCATTGTACACCTCCAAAGAAAGCATAAAAACCACCATTATATTATATTCTTATATATTATAACACACTTTATCTAATTTTTCAAATAGTAATTATATATTTTTATAAAATATTTTTAATAACGCAAAAAAATGCTGCACCTCGGTGCAGCATTTTTCACTTTTATAACATTTTCGCAACGTCTTCTCTGCCAAGAATTCCTTCGGCACCCATAAGAACGTCACCCTTTGTCATTTCATTTATAGACCAAGGGGAAGTCCATGTCATAAGATACGATGCAGAATATCCATCATTGCTCATTCTTCTTATAAGAGCCAGAAGATCTTCAGATGTGAACAAATCCTCCTGCTTAGTTCCTTTTTCCGGATTTCTTAAAATATCACCGGCAGGTCCCCATTCAGCAACAGCAACGGGTTTGCCGGTCGAAGCTAAATCCTTATATGTATTATTTCTGCCTATCTCATAATTTCCTCCGGAATACCAGTCAAAGCCGACAAGGTCACAATACTCACCCGGAAAACCGTAAAGAGCTTGTGTCATACCGGGACAATCTATATCAACCATATTAGGAGAGAACTCCCACAAGAGATTGTCAAGCCCACGCTCATTTGTGAGATAATCATACATATATCTCCATGCTTTGATAAATGTTTCTTCTTTCAAGAATACCTTTTTTATAGGTTTATTTTCCTCATCTCTGAAAACCTGAACCATGCTAAACCAAAACCAACCGCCATTACATTCATGGAAAGGTCTCCAAATAACCGGTACACCATTCTTTTTCAACATCTCAAGAAAATCAGCTATAGCATCAAGTTCCTCTGTGAACACCTTGTTGTAATCGGTTCCTTCAGTAAGCATAGTTTCCCAGTCTTCATCTTCTCCCAAACAACCGCCCCAAGCAGGCTTTCTCGGATCCCCCACAAGCGGGTTTGCCATATGGGCACTTGCAGTAATTATTCCGCCCTGCTTTACATATTCCGTAAGGTCAGAAATTATCTGCGCCGTGGCAGTTTCGTCAAGTTTGCATAAATTATTCAAACGAATATCAAATCCTAGAATACCCGGATTTTTTCCGCTATTTTTTACGAAGCGTTCAATAGTTCTGATTACCGCCTCTCCATCTCCGATATGAAATTGCTCACCGATTATCAACAAATTCGGATCTTCGTAAACCTTTTTAAGCAATTCAAATAATTGTTTCTTGTTATACATGGCTTTCTCCTTTTTTTGCAAAAAAATGGATTGGATTAATTATAACATAAATATAACCTCTATGCAATACAAAAAGACACAAAAAATAATAGTTTTCCGGGTAAAAATACAAAAAATCACGACTTTGGGTTAAGCATTAACTTTAACTATCAGTTTTCAATTGATTTTTTGATAAATATATCTTCTGCCACACTTCTCGCCTTTATGTAAAATACCAAGGCGACATAGTATCTTCAATGCCGCATATCCTCCGTAAGAGCGAAGCTTCGCCGCTTTCATATACTCGTTCGCCGTAAATCTTTCGCCAAGCTCCTCCGGCAAAAAATCAAGATAATCATAAGCCGTACAATACGAACATTCACCTATCAGACGCAGAGGAAAACGTTCATATCGGCTCGAGCCTCTTTTTTTATCTCTTCCCCAACCGTCAAGGAAGCGGTACTCCTCTTCCTCAAGGAGAAGGAATTTGATTTTCAGACGCTCATTTCCAACAAAATCTGCAAGATACACCCAATCACGCATAACGTCCTTTGGCATACATTTCTTCGGAGACTTTTTTCTCGAAACTACCTCGCCGCTCACAGGATCTATCCAAACGCACCATTTTATGTGCGGCAAAGGACGGACTATCGTAACGCGGTGAGGTGTTTGTTCAAGGTAATATCTAACCTTTTCACGCAAAGGATAAAAGCTGCCTGTTTGAATTTCAATTATCTCGTTTTCGCGAAATATATCCGCGACGTAAGAGCCTATCGGCACTTCATGAAATTCCTCATTCTCCTCAAAAAACTTTTTCAGCAAAGAATGAAGACGTTTTTCTTTATACGTACCGATATTTTCTCCGTTTTTGCGATCAGAAATAATATTCTCTCGCAAAATAATATCAAATCTGCTCTTATCCGATTCTTTCATGTTGCGATACCTGCAAACTGATTAGCGTAAAGCTTTGAATATTCACCGCCACGTGCAATGAGCTCTTCATGATTTCCGCTTTCAACAATCGCACCGTTCTCAAGAACTACGATAACGTCAGCATCTCTTATGGTCGAAAGTCTGTGTGCAATGATGATTGACGTTCTGTTTTTCATAAGATTGACCATCGCCTGCTGAATATGCATTTCAGTTCTCGTATCGACAGATGATGTCGCTTCATCAAAGATAAGAATTTTCGGGTCTGCGAGAACCGCTCTTGAAATAGAGAGCAGCTGTCTCTGCCCTTGTGAAAGATTTGAGCCTGCCTCTGCGAGTTCGGTGTCATAACCGTCGGGCAAACGGTCGATAAAACGGTCGGCATTCGATGTATGTGCGGCACGTCGTACATCTTCGTCCGACGCTTTTGTATTTCCATATTTGATATTTGCGTTTATCGTGTCCCTGAAAAGAACCGTGTCCTGAAGAACTATCGCAATTGCACGGCGAAGCGTCTCTTTAGGTATATCTCGAATATCTACACCATCGATAGTTATAGTGCCGCTGTCAGTCTCATAGAAACGAGTAAGTAAATTTACAATCGTAGTCTTGCCCGAGCCTGTTGCGCCAACTATAGCTATTTTTTGCCCCGGTTTTATTACAAGGTTAACATCTCGAAGCACTTTTTTGCCCGGAAGATAGGAGAAATCAACGTCTTTTAGGACGATCGCGCCACGCATATTCTCGGTATCAAAATCAACCTTCCCCTCGTCTATCTCATCTGAGGAATCCATCACCTCGAAAATTCTTTCAGCTCCCGCAAGAGCTGTCAAGATCGCCGAATACTGATTTGCTATCTGATTTATCGGGTGAGTGAATTTTTTTGAATACTGAAGCATCGCCTGTATGCTTCCGATCGAAAAGCCTTTCGCTCCTTTTAACATCATAAATCCGCCACAGGCCGCTATAAGAACGTACTGAAAATTACCGAGGAAGTTCATAACAGGTCCCATGACCGAGCCCCAAACTCTTGCTGATATACTGTTTTTGCGCAAAGCTTCACTCTCGGAGGCGAAACTTGCGACCGCTGTGTCCTCTTTACCGTATGCAACAACAGTCTTATATGAGGTAACCATCTCTTCAACTTCACCATTAAGTCTTCCGAGAAGCTTTTGCTGACGAACAAAATATTTACGCATGAATTTTGCAAGATTTGTCGATACTGATATAGTGACAGGTATAGTTAAAATCGCAATGATCGTGATCTGCCAACTGTAATATATCATCATCGAAAAAGCTCCGACGAGAGTTATTATGCTCGAAAACAGCATCGTTATTGACTGAGAAATCGCATTAGAAACGTTTTCAACGTCGTTTGTCATTCTCGACATAATATCTCCGTGTTTATGCGTATCGGTATAGCTTATCGGCAATTTGGAGATCTTAGAAAAAAGATCGTTTCGCATAATATACACAGTTTTTTGCGATAATTTTGCCGAAAGCAACCCCTGCATATAGTAAAGTACGGCGCTGAAGGCAAAAATAGACGCCATTATAGTAAGATACTTTTTAAGAGAGCCGAAATCAACCGTTACGGCTTTTGTAATTTCGTCAATTTCGAAGGTATCAATAGCTTTTTGCTGAAAAAACGGGCCGAGAAGATCGATAACCGTAACGCAGACCATTATAGCAAGAAGCGTAAAAAGGATCGTTCTGCTCTTTCCGATATATCTGAAAAGTCTGCCTATTGTCTTTTTTATATTCTTCGGTTTTTCAACGTTCATTCGGGCATTCATAGGACCGCCGCCTCTGCCGACAGGGCCCGGTCTGCCCATATTCGCACCTCTTGGGTTATTCACCTATATCACCGCCTTTCTTCATCTGAGAAGCGTAAATATCTCTGTACGTTTCACATTCACGCATAAGTACGTCGTGAGGAGCGCAATGTTTTATAGTGCCATCTTCAATAACAGCTATCCTATCCGCTTCTTTTACAGATGCGATTCGCTGAGCTATCATGATCACAGTTGTATCTTTCATCTTTTCATTCAAAGATCTGCGCAGCTTTGCCTCAGTTGCAAGATCCAAAGCTGAGGTAGCATCATCGAAAATGAGAATTTCAGGGTGTCTTACAACGCCACGCGCAATAGAAAGTCTCTGCTTTTGACCTCCGCTCAAAGAAGCCCCCTTCTCTGCTATGTAGCTATCATATCCATCGGGAAGATGCTCGATAAAATCACTTGCCTGTGCGACTCTTGCAGCTTCCTTTATCTCTTCATCACTTGCGTCCGTTTTTCCCCATCTGATGTTGTTCGCAACGGTATCCGAGAAAAGTTCGCTTTTTTGCATAACGAAGCTTATTTTTGAACGAAGAGCTGTAAGATCATAATCCTTCACATTTACACCGTCAACTGTAACCGCCCCCTCGGTCGCATCGTAAAAACGAGGGATCAAACTGACAAGCGAGGTTTTTCCGCATCCTGTCGAGCCGATGATTGCCAATGTCTCACCGCGTCTAATTTCAAGATTGATATCGTGAAGCACGGGTCTTCCGCAGGTTCCGGGATAGCGGAAGCTTACGTTTTCAAATGTTACGGCAATGTCCCCCTCCTCGCCCGACTTATCTGCACCTTTTATCGTCGGCTCTGTCTCCATCACTTCAATCACACGTTTACCTGATGCTATCGCACGCGAGATCGATTGGAACATCATCGTCACCATCATTATTGACATAATGACCTGTGTAACATATGTAATTCCCGCCATAACGTTACCGACAGTCATACCGCCGATACCACTGCTTATGTCGATACCACCGATAAGTATAATAGCAATTATAGCAAAGTTTTGGATAATAGTAAGCACGGGAGTTATGATCGCCATAAGACGCAGAACCTTTAAGTTTATGTCTTTAAGACCGCCGTTTGCACTCATAAAACGCTCTATCTCATAGTCTTCTCTAACGTACGCTTTTACAACTCTCGCCCCGCTTACGTTCTCTTGAACCACAGAGTTCACCTTATCGAGACGTTTCTGCACAACGCTGTAAAGCGGGACCGATTTTGAAAGCACAAGTATAAGCGTGACAAGCAAAAGAGGCAGGGAGCAAAGCAAAACCACTCCGAACTTAACATTAAGCGAAATCAACATTATCGTTCCGCCTATAAGGAACATAGGCGAACGAACGCACATACGCAGCACCATCTCAACAAACTCAACAAGCATAGAAATATCGTTCGTCATTCTTGTGACAAGTGAGCCTGTTGTAAATTTGTCGGTCTGCTCGATCGAGAGGGACATTACTCTCTTATATGCGTCGCAACGCAGATCGTGTCCAAAACCTTGAGCGGCTTTGGCTGCTGTATAAGCACAAAGCGTTCCGAAAAAGCCGCCCACAAGCACAATAAGGAGCATCATAACACCAAACGTGATTATAATACTCAACTGACTGTAGTTTCCGGCACCGTAAAGGAAATTCATCACCTCATACGGAAAACCGCCCGCTTTCACGAGCTCAAAAAGACCGTTTTCGGCAATACCGTAATCGACTATATAACGCATAAGAAAAGGCAGCGAAAGATCTCCCATAACCTCGCCTATCATAAGAAGAGGTGAGATTATCGCAAAAAGTCTGTACGGTTTCAAATATTTTGCAAGTTTCATTTATTCATCCTCAAGTAAATTCTTTCTCATTTTGATCAAAATCTCGGTAACACGGACAATTTCTTCATCAGAAAGTCCCCGCATAACAAGCTTATCTATCTCTTGCAGACGAAGAAAATTTTCTTCGTCCAGAGCTTTCCCGCGTTCTGTCAGATAGACCTTTGTAACTCTTGCATCATTTTTGTCATTTTCACGTTTGACAAGTCCCATTTCTTCCATCTTTTTAAGCCCAAGACTCACAGTCGGAGCGCTCAGATGCGTAAGCTCAACGAGATTCATTTGGGGAATACCGTCCTTATGTGCTAAATGCATAAGTATCCTGCGGCTTCCGTGCGGAAGCATGTCTGTGACAGGGTTTGTCGCTCTGACGCGAGCGTCAAAAAGACGTGCAATACTGTTTAATATCATTACGGGATTTTCTTCAATAATTCTTCCGTTTTTTTGAATATTAAACGTTTTTTTCATATCGACCCTCCGATTAGTTTGTTTGCAAACTAATTATATCTCATTACGTCTTAAAAATCAAGACATTTTCATCTTTTTACATTTTGTTCAAAACATAAAATGGCTTAAACATTATTATTTGTAACACATCAAAGTCGCTCATTCTGAACAAATTAAAGACAGACAAAAAAGCAAAAAAGGAAGTAAGGAAAAATGCATTCAAAAATAATAAAGATAGTATCGGTATTCCTTTTGTCTGTCTTTGTAGTACTTGCCGTTTTTATGGGAGTAGCCGATTATAGTGTGCCGAGCAGGCAATCATATTATAAAGGACAAGAAGTCAAGGATTTTGCTCTCGTTTCCCTTGAAAGAGATTCGGATCACGAGGCTGTTTTTAATGACAGCGACGATATAAAAACCGTAAATATGACCGCAAAGCTGTTTGGGGTTCTTCCCTTAAAAAAAGTAAGCGTTAACTATTATGATAAGATGTCTGTCTATGTCGGAGGATTTCCTTTCGGAGTCAAATTCTATACAGATGGCGTGGTTGTTGTAAATCTCAGCGATGTCCTAACCGATAACGGAAAAACAAATCCCGCATATGATGCGGGAATACGGGCAAATGACATTATAATCAAATGCAACGGAAATCCGATAAGCTCTGCACAAGAGTTGACCTCAATAATCGAAAAAAGCGAAGGAAAATCGATAAATATCACTTATGTAAGGGGCGGCGCGGAATATATAGTGACTCTTGTTCCCGCTCTCTCAAAAGACGACGGTCTGTATAAGACAGGAATGTGGATAAAGGACAGCGGGGCAGGAATCGGGACCGTAACCTATGTTACTCTTGATGATAACAGCTTTGGAGGTCTCGGACACGGTATCTGCGACTCAGGAACGGGAGAGCTTTTGCCGATGAGCAGAGGCAGTCTTATGGACGTGGCTCTGAACGGTGTCGTCAAAGGAATCATAGGTGAACCGGGCGAGCTCAAAGGATTCTTCTCGGGAGCAAAGCTCGGAGCAGTCTTGACAAATACCGATTGCGGAGTTTTCGGCATCTATACAGAAAAGCCAAAGGAAGCTTCACGAGTATGCCAAATCGGACTTAAAAACGAGATAAAAAGCGGAAAAGCGAGCGTTATATGCACAGTTGACAACAGCGGTGCAAGAGAATACGAAATAGAGCTTTCTCAAATAAACTTTTCAGCGCCCGACGATTCAAACAAATGCTTCACAGTTAAAATAACCGATCCTTCCCTGATAGAAAAAACAGGCGGTATAGTCCAAGGAATGAGTGGCTCCCCCATACTTCAAAACGGCAAAATCATAGGAGCTATAACTCACGTCATGGTGAATGATCCGACAACAGGCTACGGAATTTTCATCGAGAATATGCTAAATCAGGCTAATAGAATGAATTAACCAAAAGAGCCTGTCGCACTCGCGACAGGCTCTTTATATAAGTATTTTTATTCTTCATCGGAAGCATCGTCCGCGCTATCAGCCTCAGGCTCAGCCTTGCATACAAGTGCCGCCTCGATCTGATGGTCACGAACGTCAGTAACCTTTATAGCAAGACCACAAGCTTCGATCTCAAAGGTCGTTCCGTCCTCGGGAACAGATCCAAAATTACCGAAAACAAGTCCGCCAAATGTATCATATTCATCTACGGGAAGCTCCATAGAGAGAGCCTCAGCAACGTCCGATAGAGGAGCCGCACCGCTTATTTTCCAAGTTTCAGAATCAAGAGGAACAATATCCGGAACTACCTCTTCAGTGACCTCTTCTTCAACAATGTCACCAACAAGTCTCTCAATGAGGTCATTCATTGTGATAATACCGTTCATTCCACCGTATTCATCAAGAACTATTGCAAAGAAATATTTTGTTTTTCTCATATTTCTGAACAAAACGTCCGCTTTAACGGTTTCAGGCACGAAATAAGGCGGTCTGACAGCCTCCTTCATAACGTTTTCCCTGCTCTTGTCAGAAAGACGGAAATAATCCTTTGCATTAAGAACTCCAACAACGTCGTCAACAGTCTCACCACAAATAGGATAGAGCGTATGACGGCTGTCATGTATAGTTTTCTCCCATTCCTCCATGCTTTCGTCAAGCCAAAGCATAGATACGTCGGTTCTATGTACGGCAATTTCGTTTGCAGTCAGATCGTCAAATTCAAAGACGTTCTGAATGAATTGCTTTTCGTCATCGTCAATAGTACCGTTTTCACTTCCGACATCGACCATCATCTTGATATCTTCTTCACTTACGCTTTCCTCGTTTGCATTGGGATCAATGCCCAAAAGTCTCAGTACTCCGTTTGTGGAAACAGTTAAAATGAAAACAAGAGGAGCAAAAAGCTTTGATATAGCAGAGATCGAACCTGCCATGCCGAGAGCGAGCTTCTCGGATTTACGCTGAGCTATTCGTTTCGGAACAAGCTCTCCGAAAATCAATGTTATAAACGATAGAATAACAGTAATAATTATAACGGCAATACTATTAAGAGTGCCACCTGCTGTTGCAGGAGCACCGAGCTTTATAAGCCATCTCACAAGAGGCTCTGCAAAATTATCCGCCGCAAACGCACTTCCCAAAAATCCCGAAAGGGTTATGGCAACCTGTATAGTTGCTAAAAATCGTGCCGGCTGTGACGTAAGTTTTTTTAGGCGTTTAGCTCTTTTATCGCCTTGATCCGCCAATTTTTCAAGTTTAGTTTCGTTCATGCTTATAACTGCTATCTCGGCACAAGCAAAAATTGCGTTAAGTGAAATAAGTATTAACTGAAGCAGCAGCATGAGTGCTATATTATCCAAAATTAAATCCTCCTAAAAATCGTTTACATCTGTTTTTTCTTTTTCTCATGCTGACAATATCATGACAACACAAAAAGACACAGCCGTCTTTCCCATTCAAAAAGACAACGACTATGCCGCCGCAAATATATGCAATTAGTAGAAGGAGGTTTACTATCCCCGGGATTACAATCGCCTTCGTCCATTTTTTGAAACGTTTTCTCCTTTCTTTAATAATCGTAATTATTATACATAACAAATTCCCATTTGTCAAGGCTTTTTAATAATTTTGACAGTAAAAAGAAGCCGCGACGCATTATGCGTCGCGGCAAAAAACACTATTAGCCTATAATATTTCCGTTCGAATCAAAAAGAGGAAGCTTTTCAAGATAAATGATATCCTCTCTTTCGCTCGCCGCACCTTCTGCGAGAACCGTCATCTTTGCAACGATATTAGCCTCTGCCTTCTCAACCAATTTTTCAAGTGCTGCAAGTGACTCGCCGGTCGAGATAACGTCATCGACGATAAGTATGCGTTTACCCTTCATCATTTCAGCCTCGGCAATATCAAGATAAAGCTTTTGCTCGGCAGCGGTCGTAATAGAACGAACGTCAACCTCGAAAACGCCCGACATATAAGCCTTCGCACGTTTTCTTGCAACTATGTATTTAGCATCACCATGCTGACGTGCCATCTCATGAGCAAGAGGTATTCCCTTAGCCTCGGCCGTCAGAATATAGTCATATTCGGGTGCAACCTCGAGCAACGCCTTTGCACAAGCCTCTGAAAGAGGTGCATCTCCCGTTAAAATGAAACCCGCAATATAAAGATCGTCTGTAACCCGACAGATAGTGAGATCACGCTCAACGCCTGCCACCGCAAGCTTATAATAACGTTTCATAGTAAAACCTCTTTTTCGTGTGTTTTTTACGACATAATTATACAATTATTTCATATAAATGTCAAGAATCTTTAGGATTTTTTCCCTCGATATAATACGTCGCCTCCATATCGGCTACGTTCAAAGCAAAAGCCAAGGGGAACATTTCAAAGGCATTGCCAACGTTCAAATTATCCTCCGTCCCCGCAAAGCCCATATGATAGCGAATAGCAAAAGCCTCATCACGTGTCAAACGCATATAACCCGATATTATGTAAACAGATTTTTCACCGTGACCATACGGAAGCTTGTCTTCAAAATTGTATGTTGGAACACTCTTCCAAACACCATGCTCGTCCTTAACATTTCTCGTTCCCGGTTTATATATGTTCACCTTACATATATCATGCAAAAGAGCCGCAATAGCAAGGGTCTCGTCTGTAAAATTCATATTATAAAGCTCTTTGGCTCTCGTGCGGGATACGTAGTCGCAAAGAGATTCATAAACGTTTAGAGAATGTTCGCAAAGTCCTCCCGGATACGATCCGTGAAAGCGAGTACTTGCAGGGGCGTCAAAAAAGTCGCTCGAAGAAGACAACAGATATTCAGGAAGGTTTTCCGCACCCTCTCTTTTTATTTTAGAACGATATATCTCAACAAATTTTTCTTTAAGTTCTTCTTTTGTCATTTTACACCTCTAAAAACGGGCGCTCTGTGGTGAGCGCCCTTATTTTTATGCCCAACTCATTGTAGTCGGCTTTTCCTCGACAATTATAATATCCTTCAGGAAATTTACAGCTTTACGCAAGCCCTCGTCTATCGTCATAACACTGTCCTCATGCTCAATACTAAGAACTCTGTCATAACCGCAAAGACGCAAATTGCTTACAAGATCTCTCCAATAGGTCTCGTTGTTTCCGTATCCTACAGTGCGGAACACCCAAGAACGATGAAGCTCATCACTGTAATGCTTAGTATCAAGCACACCGTTCTTAGCTGTATTATACTTATCTATCTTCGTGTCCTTTGCATGAACGTGATAGATAGTGCCTTCAAGCTCTCTGATAGCGGCAACGGGATCCATTCCCTGCCAAATCAAGTGAGAGGGATCAAAATTAGCTCCTATAACGTCTCCAACCTCTTTTCTGAGCTTCAGAAGCGTTTCGGGATTGTAAACACAGAAACCCGGATGCATCTCGAATGCAATACGAGAAACCTTATGGTCAAGTGCAAACTTACCCATATCTTTCCAATAAGGGATGAGCTTTTCGTTCCACTGCCAATCAAGGATATTCAGAAAATCCTCCGGCCAAGGGCAAGTTACCCAGTTCGGATATTTAGCATTTTCAGAGTCTCCGGGACAACCCGAAAAACCGATTATAGTATCAACGCCAAGCTTTTCAGCAAGTAATATAGCATTTCTGAAATCTTCGTCATACATCTTTGCGGTATTTGCATCAGGATGCAAAGGATTACCATGACACGCGAGAGCGCAAATTTCCACATCATACTTTTTGAAGGTAGCTACAAATTCATCATATTTTTTAGAGTCAGCCAAAAGCTCCGCAGGATTGCAATGAGCCTTTCCGGGATAACCTCCCGCACCGATCTCAACAGAATGAACGTCTAGTCCCGAGAGAATAGAAAGCGTCTCATCAAGGGATTTAGCGCCGTAAAGATTTGCAAGAACACTCAATTTCATAACAAAAATCTTCCTTTCGCAACAAAAACAAACGCTATATACATAATACCTTTTTTTTAGTCTTTTTTCAAGAGAAATTTTCTTAAAAGCAAACATATCGGCAAACTGTACAAATAACATTTAATTTTTTTGTGCAAATAATGATAATAATATTATTATAAATAACTATTGCTAATAATATCGAATTATGGTATAATAGATATGTATGGTTTATAGACTTAAATTTTAAGGCGGTTTTGAGCATGAGAATTGAGATAAGCGAAAAATTTAACGGCAAAACCATACTCTTTTTTTTGAAAAATGAGCTTTGCCTGTCTTCAAAAATGATAACCTCGCTCAAAGGACTGGAGAAAGGCATCATGGTGAACGGTTGCCGCGTAACAGTTCGTCACGTTTTGGAAAATGGCGAGGTTTTGGAACTATTGACCGACGATACAAAAGAAAACGAAAATATAGTGCCGACAGAAATGCCGCTTGATATAATTTACGAAGATGATGACATATTGGTCGTATCAAAGCCTCCGATGATGCCGACACACCCATCGCACGGACATTTTTACGACACTCTTGCAAATGCAGTATGCTTCCACATGCAAAAAACAAGAAGCGAACCATTTGTTTTTCGTTCCGTCAACCGTCTTGACAGAAACACAAGCGGACTTGTTCTTATTGCAAAGAACCGAATAAGCGCTTCAAGGCTCTACTCTGCTATGCAAAAGGGAGAGATAAAGAAAAGGTATATCGCTCTGCTTGATGGTGTGATAGAACCGTCAAGCGGCGTAATAGACACATATATACGGCGCCAAAAGGAAAGTATAATATTTCGAGAGGTCTGCGAAGCTCTTCCCGACGCCTCCCGCGCCGTCACGTATTATAAAACTATCGGGTGCAACGACAAAATATCGGTCGTATGCGCAGAGCCTGTCACGGGCCGGACACATCAGCTGAGAGTTCACTTCGCACACATGGGTGCTTCGATTATTGGGGACGAGCTTTACGGCAAACCCTCAAAGGATATTGGCCGTCACGCGCTTCACGCATATTCACTCAGCTTCTCGCATCCGAAAACCAAAGAACAAATCGAATTAAAAGCCCCTTTGCCCGAAGACATCAAAAAGGTTTTGTCAGCAAATGAGCTTGAAATAGAGGTATAAACGAATGGACAATTATTTGAAAGCATATAAAAAGCTTAAAAACAGAGAAAGGCTTCCTTTCGCCGTAAAGATAATATATGCGTTAACGGCTCTCACCGTTATACTTCATATAGTCTCGGCACTCTCAGAGAGGTTTGCCGATATATTCAATCGATATATAAGCTCAGGCGTCAGATTTGTGCTGACAAACATCACAGACATTATTCCCTTTTCGCTTGCCGAAATGCTTATTATCTGCATACCGATAATCATATTCCTTTTGGTTAGGTATGCAATAAAATATTACTGTGATTCTTGGCGTTCGGTTATTGTGTATATCGCTTCAGTCTTCTCCTTTATATGCATTCTTTACATTCTCTTTTTCTGGGGATACGGCGTTGGATATAACGTCCCCACAATAGACAAAAAATTAAATCTTGAGAGACGTGACGTAAGCTCCATAGAGCTGAGCGAAACCGCACAAATACTTGCAGAGAAAGTAAACGAGGAAGCTGAAAACATACTCTTCAGAAAAGCAAACTTCTCGGTTATGCCCTATAACATCTCCGAGCTTTCGAACAAATTGAATAAATGCTATGACAGCTTTTGGACAAAAAAAGGAGTTGTGTCTCCTCTTTCAAGCAACCTAAAACCCGTAATGCTTAGCAAAGCAATGTCATACACGCATATAACGGGTATATATTCTTTCTTCACCAGCGAAGCAAATATAAACGTGGATTTTCCCGATTATACTATCCCCTTCACCGCGGCACATGAAATGGCACATCAACGTGGAATTGCGCGCGAGGACGAAGCGAATTTTATAGCTTTTCTCGTTTGCATAGACAGTGATGACGATTATATACGCTACAGCGGCTATCTTAGCATGCTTGAATATGTTCTAAACGCACTTTACCGAGCAGACAGAGATCTTTATACCAAAACAATAAAGAGTCTGGATATCAATATCCGCTATGAAATGGTGGCGTATAGCAGCTTTTTTGAACAATACAGAGATTCTGTCGCAAGCAATATAAGCGGAACTATAAACGACACCTATCTGAAGCTAAACGGAACAGAGGGAGAAAGAAGCTACGGTATGGTAGTCGATCTTGCAGTTGCATATTTCAGAAATAAAAATTGACACTGACGAAAGGAGTATAAAATGAAGCGTGTAAGCCTTAAAAAAATCAAAAAAGTGTCTTCTTTGTTTCTTGCGCTTACTATGTTAATGTCGCTCCTGTTCACTCTTGGTTCTACCTCTGCCGTCGCCACAGAAACAGATACAAAAAACGTACCAACGATTTTTCTTAACAACGACGCTTGGTATAAATACTACTTGTCCCCTCCTGTTGTAGAGAACGGAGAGGTCTGTATTCCAATTTCCGTATATTCAGGGTTTGATTTCCTGTCTGTTAGATTTGATGAAATTTACAGCTGCTATATAATAACCGACAACGATGGAAATTTCCTCTCAATAAACACTCAAAATTGCAGATATTTGACTCAAAGCGGCGAGACAGGTGATATAACCGCGTTCCAAAAAGACCGCGAATTTTACGTTTCTGCCGAAAAGTCTTCTGCTAATATTTGGGGAGTAGAATGCGAATTAGCAGTATTTTATTCACAAAATGTGGTGCGACTGTCTTCCTCGAACGATCTTGTTTCCCTTAATACTCTTGTAAAGGAGCATATGAGCATCAACGATTCGCTCTGGGGAAGCCCGAATATAGATAATCTGTTAGCCGACAAAAAAGATACGGTTTCTTTTATCATAGATGCGACAAATCTCAATTACGAAACCACAGAAGTTCTTTTTGAGGAATTAAAAAAGCTCGGCATAGCCGTTACGTTCGCAGTTAATGAAAGTTTTTTGAATGATGAAAGATATCTGCCTTACGCTTTGAAAATGGCGGCGCTCGGACATACGTTCGCTGTAAAAATAGATAAAAAAAGCTCCATCGACCCGCTAACACAAGCAGAAGAAACGAACGCGCTTATTTTACGTCTTTTTAAACAAAAAACTTTGTTAGTAATTTCAGATACCGATTCCGAAAGTCTTTCAAACAATGGGTACATTGTAATAAATAATATTACCAAATTAGATGAAATAGTATATCTCAGCCTTATCAATTTCAAAAAGGACAAGACATTCTATCTTGATTCCTTTGACGATGACAGTATATCCAAATTCAAGGATTTAGTAAAATCCACAAAATATGATAATACAACAGTAGTAGCTCTAAATTCTCTTGTGGGAAATTGACGTAAAGAGGTAAAAAAATGAACGAAAAGAAAAAAATTTTGATAGTAGAGGACGAAAGCAATATCGCACAGCTTCTTGCTGTCAATCTTATGTTGGCAGGATACGACTATGAAATAGCATCCGACGGAGAAGAGGGACTCGAAAAAGCTCTCACAGGAACATTCGACCTTATTCTGCTTGATCTTATGTTGCCCAAAATGAACGGATTTGAGGTTTGTGCAAGAGTTCGCAAAAAGCTCTCAACTCCGATAATAATGGTAACCGCTCGTGAAGAAGAAAAGGATAAGATCCTCGGTCTTGACACGGGAGCTGACGATTATGTGACAAAACCCTTTTCGCTAAACGAGCTTTTATCCCGAATCAAAGCCAATATAAGAAGAAATGCAAACGAGCTGATAAATCCCGAAAAAGAAGGGTCGGGAGAAGAAAAAATAATAAAAATCCGAGGATTGAATATCGATACCGAAAAATATGACGTTTCGCTTGACGGTGAGCAGATATCTCTTTCAAGACAAGAATATGATCTGATACTTTTTCTTGCTCAAAATCTCGGTAAGCCTTATACGAGAGAGCAGTTGATGGAGTCGGTATGGGGATATGAGGGGTATCTTGGAGATATCAGAGCTGTTGACGTAACCGTTTCACGACTCAGAGCAAAGATAGAAAAAGATCCGTCAAACCCCGAATACCTCCTCACAAAACGAGGAATCGGTTATTATTTGAAATAAAACAGAAAAGGAA
>JAFYLR010000039.1 GCA_017550115.1 Clostridia bacterium
AGAATAGGCAAATGTCTATCAAAAAAATTGAAAGACCTGGGAGCCGACGTTACGGTTGCCGCAAGAAAGCGTGAGGACATAATGCTTGCCGAGGTATGCGGAAATACGCACACCGACGAGTTGAGTTACAGAAGAGCCGGTATTTTTGATCTTGATCGTTCATATGATGCTGTTCTTAACACCGTTCCGAGTTGGATATTTGACGCTTCAAACACATCTATCGTTCATGATTCGATATATATAGAATTGGCTTCGGCTCCATATGGAGGTGAGGTTGAGTTTATGAAAAAGAATTGCCGAAAATATATAATGGGCTCCGCACTTCCGGGGAAATACGCCCCTTTAAGTGCAGCGAGAGCAGTATTCCGATCTCTGCTTGAATTTCTCGAAAAGGAGGATGATGAGAATTGATTGGATATGCACTATGCGGATCGTTTTGTACATTTTCAAAATCTCTTGAGCAACTGAAGTTGCTCAAAGAGAGAGGACTCGATATAATTCCCATAATGAGCGAGAATGCTATTTCAACCGATACCCGCTTTGGAAGCGCTGCAGCTTTTGCAGAGAATGTAATGGAACTTTGCGGAAGGGAAATTATTCATACAATAAAGGATGCCGAACCTTTAGGCCCTCAAATAGAATTGTCTGCACTGATAATTTCCCCTTGTACAGGAAACACACTCGCGAAAATAGCAAACGGAATAACGGATACGACAGTTACCATGGCGGCAAAAGCACACTTGCGCTCTGACAGACCGCTTATAATCGCCCTTGCATCAAACGATGCGCTATCGGCTAATTTGCGAAATATAGGCACTCTTTTGTCACGTAAACAAGTATATTTTGTTCCTATGGAGCAAGACGATCCCGAAAAAAAACCGCATTCTCTTGTATGCGATTTTTCTCTTTTAGGTGAAACCTTTGACATGGCAACCAAGGGGAAACAATTAAGAAAAATATTCATATAAAATCAAAACAGCGCTTCACATTTCGTGAAACGCTGTTTTGGTTATAGACTGTCAGCAAATGAAGTTGCAAGTTCGTCACATCTTTCGTTATACTTATGTCCCGCATGGCCCTTTACCCATATAAATTCAACGTCGTGTATCTCAAGCAGCTCAAGCAGCTTTTCCCAAAGATCCACGTTGAGTGCAGGGGAACGGTCGCTTTTTCTCCAACCGTTGTTTTTCCAAGAGAGCGCCCAGCCTTTTGTTATACCGTTTATAAGATATTGAGAATCCGAGGTCATAGTAACCTTACAGGGCTCTTTTAATATAGCGAGTGCTTCTATTGCCGCGGTCAGCTCCATTCTGTTATTCGTGGTCTCTTTTTCGCCGCCGCATAGTTCTTTTTTGTTTTCACCGTAAATGAGAACGGCTCCCCAGCCGCCTTTGCCGGGATTTCCTCTGCAAGCACCGTCGGTATATATTTCAACTTTTTTCATTTTCGTTCTCCCGAGCGTATTTTATGTATATAATTATACATCTTGGTAAACAAAAAATCAATACTATAACGATTAAAAGCAGTATATTATTAGTTTTTTGTCTAATCTATTGATTTTTGATAGAAGTTGTAGTATAATAAAATGAATTTTTATAACTAAAAAGGAACGCAAATATGAGAAAAAGACGATTTGGTGATCGCAAGGACGGCAGAAGAGTCAGAGGAGCCGATCCTATGCTTAAAGCAATGCCTTATATAATGAAACGTCGCTCGGACGCGCAAAATTTTTTCACGGATAAGCTTAAAATAGAAAAAGCTGAGCGACTTTGCCGTGAAAAAGTGAAGGAGGGAAAGCACAATTTCACGATTCTTCACGTGATTCTTGCAGCATATGTCAGAACCGTGTCTCAACGTCCTGCGCTTAACCGCTTTATAAGCGGTCAGAAGCTCTATTCAAGAGATGATGAGATAGTTGTAAACATGTCTATTAAAAGGTCTATGTCGATAGACGCAAAGGATACTATGATAAAGGTGGTATTTAATCCCTCGGATACGATAGATGATGTTTACGATAAGTTTAACAAGGTTGTTACCGAGACCTTGGAGGCGGGAGAGGGCTCAAGCTTTGATACCGTAGCTAAAATACTTACCTTTATTCCGGGACTTGTGTTGAGATGGGCAGTTTCTTTACTTTTCTTTTTGGATTATTTCGGACTTTTGCCGAAATTTCTTACAAACAAAGTCAGTCCTTTTCATGGCTCGATGATAATTACAAGTATGGGATCACTTGGTATAAGACCGATCCACCATCATCTGTATGATTTCGGTAATCTCCCTGTTTTTATTTCTTACGGAATTAAAAAAACCTCATATAAGCTTGATTCCGAGGGCAATGTAACAAAGCATAAATACGTTGATATAAGCGTTGTGACAGATGAGCGTATTTGCGACGGATATTATTACGCTTCTTGCTTCAAATTTTTGAGGAGATGCGTTGAAAATCCTGAAGTTTTGTTAGCGCCCCCCGAAAAAGTTTGCAGAGATATTGATTAAAGCTTTGGGCTACGATAATACGATAAATAGTAGAGAAAGGGATGTGGATATGCCACATAGTGAACTGAAATGACATTAGTAATACTTGCAGCGGGAATGGGCTCAAGATATGGAGGCTTAAAGCAGCTTGACCCGATTTCAGACAAAGGCGAATTTATTATAGACTTTTCAATTTACGATGCGATAAAGGCAGGATTTGAAAAAGTCGTATTCGTTATAAAAAAAGAAAATTACGAGATATTTGCCGAGACTGTCGGAAATCGTGTAGCGGACAAGATAAAGGTTGAATATGCTTTTCAGGATATTTTATCCGTGCCGAATGGTTTTTCCGTGCCGGACGGACGCACGAAACCTTGGGGAACGGCTCATGCGGTTCTTGCGGCAAAGGATTTAGTAAATGATAATTTTGCAGTCATCAATTCGGACGATTTTTATGGCAGAGATGCATTTATGAAGCTTGCCGCACATCTTAAGGAAGCAAACCGTAGCGGAAAAGCACACTGTTGTATGGTTGGATACATTCTTGACAATACTCTTACAGAAAACGGTACGGTTTCAAGAGGAGAATGCTCGGTTGACGAAAACGGATATCTCATAGACGTAAAAGAAAGAACAAAGCTCCAGAGAGATGGAGATATGGCGGCATATGAGGAGGACGGAGCTTGGCATAGAATCCCGAAGGATACGATAGTGTCAATGAACTGTCTCGGATTTACGCCTGCGGTATTTGAGCATATCGAAAAGGGATTTGGAGATTTTCTTTCAAATATGTCTGACCCTATGAAGAGTGAATATTACATACCGACTGCGATAAAGGAAATGATGGCAAAAAGTGTTGCCGATATGAAGGTGTATTCGACAGATGCGGTTTGGCATGGCGTAACTTATCAAGAGGACAAAGAAAACGTTCAAAATAGCATAAGAAAAATGATTTCCGACGGTGTATATCCTGACGGACTTTGGAAATAAAATTATAAATTTTGGAGGCAAATATGGCTATTCTTATCACAGGCGGAGCAGGCTTTATCGGCTCACATACGTCAGTTGAATTTCTGAATGCGGGAAAGGAGATTATCATTGTTGATAACTTCTCAAACAGCAAGCCCTGCGTTCTTGACAGAATAAAGAAAATAACGGGTAAGGATTTCAAATTCTACGAGGCCGATCTTAGAGACGAGGCGGCTATGGAGAAGATATTCAGTGAAAATAAAATTGAAAGTGCTATACATTTTGCGGGATTGAAAGCTGTTGGTGAATCGGTAGAGCAGCCGATACGCTATTATGAAAATAATCTTATGAGCACTCTTGTTCTTTGTCGAGTTATGGCAAAATACGGGGCGAAAAAAATGGTTTTCAGTTCTTCTGCTACCGTTTATATGAAGTCTGAGATTGTGCCGATATCTGAGGATTTTCCACTTTCAACAACAAATCCTTATGGTGAAACAAAGCTGATGATAGAAAGAATCCTTAAAGATATTTGGGTATCAGATAATGATTGGAGCGTCGCGGTTCTTCGTTATTTCAATCCTATAGGTGCACATAAAAGCGGACTTATAGGCGAGGATCCCAAAGGAATCCCAAATAATTTGCTTCCGTATATCACGCAGGTTGCGTCAGGAAAGAGAGAATGTCTCTCTGTTTTCGGAAATGACTATAACACACATGATGGTACAGGCGTCAGGGATTATATTCATGTTGTGGATCTTGCAAAAGCACACCTTTGTGCGATAGAATATGCAGATAAAACTACCGGAGTTGAATATTTCAATATAGGCACGGGTGTTGGTTATTCTGTGCTTGATGTTGTTAATGCCTATGAAAAGGCAACCGGTATTAAGATAAACTACAAAATTGCATCTCGCCGCCCGGGAGATATTGATAAATATTTTGCCAATCCCGAAAAAGCATATAAAGTCCTTGGATGGAGAGCAGAATACGGTATTGAGGATATGTGCCGAGATTCTAACAATTGGCAGAAAATGAACCCGAATGGCTATGATGAATAATGGAGAGATATATGAGCATTGTTAAAGAAAGCTTTGGCATGACCAAGAATGGCTTGGAGGCTAGTCTTTTCACTCTGAAAAACAGAAATGGAATGACGGTAAGCATAACCGATTTCGGCGGTACGGTGGTTTCTCTCAAAGCTCCTGATAAGTACGGTAGATACACCGATGTTGCGTTCGGTTTTGATAGTATTTGGGATTATGAGAATGCGGGTGGATATCACGGAGCGATTATAGGAAGAGTCTGCAACAGAATACGAGGCGGGCATTTTGAGCTTGACGGAAAAGAATATAATCTTTATCAAAATGACAAAGGAAATACTCTTCACGGTGGCAAAGTGGGATTTTCGCACAAAATATGGGAAGCATCTATGATTGATGGTGACGAACCGTCGCTTGTTCTCGAATATATTTCTCCCGATATGGAGGAAGGCTTCCCCGGAACATTGAGAGTTAAGGTTACATATACCTTGACGGCAGGTAATGCCCTTTCTGTCCACTATGAAGCCGAGACCGACAAGAAGACTATTGTAAATCTTACGAATCACACGTATTTTAATCTTGGCGGATATGCAAGTGGCACAGTTCTTGATCACACTATGTGGATAGACGCTGACAGCTATGTGGTTACTGACGATGACCTTATCCCGACGGGTGAAATAAAATCGGTTGCGGGAACACCATTTGATTTCAGGGAAGAGAAAAGTCTCGGGCAAGATATTGATCTTCTTTGTGCAGACATCAAAAAAGGAAGCGGTTATGATGTTCACCTTAATTTATCAGGCGTTATATCAAAGGAGCCTATGCATAGAGCGACTTTGTATGACGCAAAATCTGGCAGAGAAATGAAGATCATAACTAACGAACCCGGAATACAGATCTACACGGCGAATTTTATGAATGAAAAGTATGCATTCAAGGGTGGATATCCTCAGACACCGAAAAATGCTATAGCAATAGAAACTCAAAAAATGCCGGACGCTGTAAATAATCCTAATTTTACCGATATTACACTTGATGTCGGTGGAAAATACGATTATACGACTATTTATCAATTCGGTGTGAGAAAATAATTCAATAATTCATATAAAATCACCTCGCTTCATAGTAATTAGCGAGGTGATTTTATATGAAAAAGATTTTACGTTTTTTGTCGGCAATACTTGTGCTGATGATGATTGGTTTGACGGGAGCTTTGACGATCTTTGCAGAAGAGGTGCAGACAGAGGAAGCACCGTTTAGTATTGACGCCAAGAGTGCGGTTTTGATGGAGGCGTCAAGCGGTAAGATACTTCTTGAGCAAAATGCGGACGAGGCTCTGCCGCCTGCATCGGTCACAAAAATAATGACACTGTTACTGATTATGGAGGCAATAGACGAAGGAAGACTCGCCCTTGACGATATGATAACGGCGAGTACGTACGCATCGTCAATGGGCGGATCTCAAATTTATCTAAAAGAGGGCGAACAGCTCTCGGCTGAGGATATGATCAAAAGCGTTGTGATTTCGTCAGCGAATGATGCGGCGGTTGCACTTGCTGAGCATATTGCGGGAAGCGAGGAGGCGTTCGTTAAGAAGATGAACGAAAAAGCATCGGAGCTTGGAATGAAAAACACCGTTTTTGAAAACACGAACGGACTTGACGATACCGCTACAAATCATGTTACGAGCGCAAGAGATATAGCACTTATGTCAGCGGAGCTTATAAAACACAAAAAGATACTTGAATATAGCTCTATCTGGATGGACAGTATCCGTGACGGTGCTTTCGGTCTTACAAACACTAACCGTTTGATAAGATTTTATAGAGGGGCGAATGGACTTAAAACAGGCTCCACATCAAAAGCGGGATTTTGTATTTCGGCGACTGCCGAAAGGGACGGGATGACCTTGATAGCAGTAGTTATGGGGTCTCCAACAAGAGATATAAGAAATGCGGAAGCGACGAAAATGCTTGACTGGGGATTTGCAAATTATTCGCTCTACAAATGCGAGGCAGAGGGAATGGGAGAAATAAAAGTGCTTGGTGGTACACTTGATAGTGCACAAATATCCCATCCGGGCTTTTCTATGGTTGTATCGAGTGCCGACAAGCAGAAAATAGAGCCGGTGATCGAGATAGAGGAGTCTGTTTCTGCACCTGTGAAAAGCGGGGACGTTGTTGGGAAAATAAGATTTATGGTTGGCGAAACTGAGGTCGGCTTTGTGCCAATAATATGTGATTTTGACGTTGATAGGATAAGTTTTTTCGGGATTGTTAAGCAAATGTTGCGGTATTTTTGCTTGGTGAGATAAAAATTAACAAATAAATGTTGAAAACTGATGATATCTGTAATAAAATTAGAATGAATTTCTTATAAGGGGAAAAAACAATGTCAGTAAAATTAAATTGCAAATATGTGGAAAAGTTCGTAAGTGCACAAGAACTTGCTTCAATACATCCTGAGATCATAAAAGCGGCTGAAACTCTTGAAAACGGAGACGGCGCGGGAAGTGATTTTCTCGGTTGGGTAGATATTCCTGTAAATTATGATAAAGTTGAATTTGCCGCAATAAAGGAAGCGGCTGAAAAGATAAAGAAAAGCTGTGATATACTTGTCGTCATAGGTATCGGTGGCTCATACCTTGGTGCAAGAGCGGTTATTGAATTTGTAAAATCTCCGCTTTACAATAATCTCAAAAAGGACACTCCCGATATTTACTATGCCGGAAACGGACTTAGTGCAACAGCACTTTCCGAGCTTCTTTCTATTTGCGAGGGTAAGGATATTTGCATAAACGTTATCTCAAAATCGGGTACTACGACTGAGCCTGCTGTGGCATTTAGAGTTTTCCGTAACCTTCTCGAAGAGAAATACGGTAAGGAAGGTGCAAAGGAAAGAATCTTTGTTACTACAGACCGCGAAAAAGGAACTCTTAAATCCTTCTCTGACAAATCGGGATATCAGACCTTCGTGGTTCCGGACGATGTAGGAGGTAGATTCTCTGTTTTGACGGCGGTTGGTCTTCTTCCGATAGCTGTTGCGGGAATTGATATTGATAAGCTTATGGCGGGTGCGGCTGCTGCAAGAGAAGCACTTTGCGTCAAGGACATAGAAAAGAATGATTGCTATAAATATGCGGCAATAAGAAACATATTGCTTCGTGGCGGTCAGTGCACTGAGATTTTCGTGGCATATGAGCCTTATGCACAGATGCTGAGCGAATGGTGGAAGCAGCTTTACGGAGAGAGTGAGGGTAAGGAAGGAAAAGGTCTCTATCCTTCATCTGTTATTTTTTCGACAGATCTACATTCACTTGGTCAATATATCCAAGAGGGACAGAGAAACATATTTGAGACAGTTCTCGATATAAAGGATTCGGGAGCGAAAATGCCTATTCCCGATGACGTAAATAATATAGACGGATTGAACTTCCTTTCAGGCAAGGATCTTGATTTCGTTAACAAAAACGCTATGAAGGGAACGCTTTTGGCACATATGGACGGAGATGTTCCGAATATAGTTATCGAGCTTGAAAAGAAGGACGAATATTCTCTCGGATACCTTATCTATTTCTTTGAAAAAGCGTGTGCGGTTTCGGGATACACTTTGGGGGTAAATCCCTTTAATCAACCGGGTGTTGAAGCCTATAAAAAGAATATGTTTGCTCTGCTTGGGAAACCGGGTTACGAGGAAGAGAAAAAAATTCTTGACCAAAGACTTAAATAATTATAAAAAAATTGCATAAATATATTGCTTTTTTCGGGATTGTTTGGTATAATATAGATAAGATAAAGCTTATGCCTTTATCATAACTCACTTTGGAGGTATATTATGTTAAAACTTATCATCGGCGTAAAAGGCACAGGAAAAACAAAAAACCTTGTAAATTTGGTTAATGAGGCTGTTGAGTCTTCTTCGGGCGCAGTTGTTTGTCTTGAGAAGGGTGCAAAGCTCAGATTTGATATTAAGCATCAGGCAAGACTTATAAACACTAACGATTATTGTATATTTGATGCACAGTCCTTGTTTGGATTTGTTGCAGGAATTTTCGCAAGTAATCATGATGTTACCGATCTCTTTATTGACGGTACGCTCAAGATCTGCGGTCCTGATATGGCTGCTTTTGAGAATATGATAGTAGAGCTTGACGAGCTTAGTGAAAAGCAGGGCGTTAAGATAGTTGCAACAGCTTCTATCCCTGCTGAAGAAGCAAGTGATATCGTTAAGAAGTATATCTGAATCGAATAATAAAAAAGCACCGCATATGCGGTGCTTTTTTATTTAATTATTCCTCCGCCGATAACGTAGTCTTCGTCATATAAAACTACTGATTGACCGCTTGTGACAGCTCTTTGCGGAGAGTCGAATTCAAGGTGAAATGTGCTGTCTGATGTCTGCTCAAGCGTTGCTTTAGCGGTGCTTTGGCTGTAGCGTATCTTTGCTTCGACTCGTATGGGGGAGTTCAGGGTATCAAATGGAATGAAATTTATATCCGAAGCATCAAGCGACGAAGAATAGAGATCTCTTTCGATACCGAGGGTAACTGTGTTTGCCTTCATATCTTTTTCGCAAACGTACATAGGTTGTCCGAGTGCGATTCCAAGTCCTTTTCTCTGACCTGTCGTGTACTTTACAGCCCCTAAATGCTTTCCTAAAATGTTGCCAGATTTGTCGATATAGTTCCCGCTATCAAAATTTTTGCCTGTGTATCTGCATATGAACGAAGCGTAATCTCCGTCGGGAATGAAGCAAATGTCTTGGCTTTCCTTTTTGTGTGAGCTTATAAAGCCTATATCGGAAGCTATTTTTTTGACTTCTTCTTTTGTGAGCGAACCGAGAGGGAAGAGTGTGTGCGAGAGTTGATGCTGCGAGAGGGACCAGAGTACGTATGATTGATCCTTCTTTTGATCCTTGCCTTTTTTGAGCAGAAATCTTCCGCTTTCGTTTTGCTCAATGTTAGCATAGTGTCCGGTTGCGATATGAGAGAAACCGAGTAATAACGCAGAATCAAGCAGTTTTCCGAATTTGATATGCTTATTACAAACGATGCAAGGATTCGGAGTTTTTCCATCAAGATAAGAAGAAATAAAATTTTCAAGAACACTGTCAGAGAAAAACTGACTGTAATCGTATGAAAAATGCTCTATACCGATAAGATCAGCCACTTTTTTTGCGTCCTCTATGTCAGAAGTGGGCTCGGCGAGAAAACGCTTATCACATCTGTCGAACATTGTGAGCGTTGCTCCGCATGCATCATATCCGGCTGCTTTTATAAGATGAGCCGAGACGGCACTGTCAACACCGCCACTCATTGCTATCAAAACTTTTTGCATAAAATCAATTCCATTCAAAAGTAGTAGGAACTCCGTCCTCGCGTAAGCCTTCAAAGTTGCGTTGACGGAAGACCTCATAAACCGCTATTGCCGCAGAATTTGAAAGATTCAGGCTGCGAAGAGTGTCTCTCATTGGGATTCGTACGCAGCTGTCTCGATTTGCGGCAAGCAAAGATTCGGGAAGTCCCTTTGTTTCTTTGCCGAACATTAAAAAGACTTTTTGGGGATAATGCACTTCTGTATATGAACGTGGTGCTTTGGTACTGAAATAATATACCTGTGCATCGGGATTTTTAGAATAAAAATCTTCAATCCCATCGTAATAAGTAATGTCAAGCTGATGCCAATAATCAAGACCTGCACGTTTCAGCTTTGCATTGTCTATCTCAAACCCAAGAGGACGTATAAGATGAAGAGAAGCGCCTGTTGCGGCACAAGTTCTTGCTATGTTGCCCGTATTCTGCGGTATTTCGGGCTCGAGTAGTACAATATTTATATCAGCCATATCTTTCTCCAAAGTAAAGTAACGATAATAATATTATATTACATTTCAAAGTATCTTTCAAGGCTTAAATTAATAAAATTTACAAATATATATGGTATTTATAGCCATTATGTAGTATAATAAATATAATTGTATCTAAAAATCCTTTTCGGAGGCAAAAAATGGGACTTATAGAAAAGCTTATAGGAACATATAGCGAAAGACAAATAAAGAAACTTTTGAAGACCGCAGATGCGGTTGACGCTCTTGAGGAAAAATATAAAAAGATGACCAACGAAGAGCTTGGTTCAACAACGCTTGTGCTTAAAAAGAGACTTGAGGAGGGCGAAACACTTGACGATATTTTGCCCGACGCATTTGCGGCGGTAAGAGAAGCGGACGATAGAGTTCTTGGCAAACGTCCGTTTAGAGTTCAGGTGCTTGGCGGCATAATTTTGCATCAGGGCAGAATAGCGGAGATGAAAACGGGTGAAGGTAAGACTCTTGTTGCGACGATGCCTGCATATCTCAATGCACTCACAGGCAAAGGCGTTCATATCGTAACGGTAAACGATTATCTTGCTCGTCGTGACAGCGAGGAAATGGGCCGTGTTTATGCTTTTATGGGACTTAAGACCGGTCTTGTTGTTCACGGTCAGAATCAGGCAGAGAAGAAAGAAGCGTACCTTGCGGATATCACGTACGGAACGAACAATGAATTTGGTTTTGATTATCTGCGTGACAATATGGCGGTATATAAGCAGAATACTTGCCAGAGAGGCCACTTTTTTGCTATTGTTGACGAGGTGGATTCAATTCTTATAGACGAAGCAAGAACTCCTCTTATTATTTCGGGCGAAGGTGAGAAATCAACCGAGCTTTACGATAGGGCAGATGCTTTTGTACGTAAGCTTCGCAAATTCGTTATAAAAGAGCTTGACGACAAGGAAAACAACGATGACATAAATGCAGATTATATCGTTGACGAGAAGGCGAATACGGCCGTTCTTACAGCGTCGGGTATAAAGAAGGCAGAGGAGTTTTTCTCTGTTGAAAATCTCTCTGATCCCGAAAACTCGAATCTTTCACACCATATTAATATTGCTATAAGAGCTTATGGCGTAATGAAGAGGGATGTCGATTACGTTGTTGACTCGGAGAACGGAGTTGTGATAGTTGACTCGTTTACTGGAAGACTTATGCCCGGCAGACGTTATTCAAACGGACTCCATCAGGCAATCGAGGCAAAGGAGCGTGTAAAGGTTCAAAAAGAGAACAAGACACTTGCGACTATCACGTTCCAGAATTATTTCCGTATGTATTCAAAACTTTCGGGAATGACGGGTACTGCACTTACCGAGGAAGAAGAATTCCGTGAAATATATAACATCGACGTTGTTGAGGTGCCGACAAATAAGCCTATGATAAGACTTGACCGCAACGATGTTGTCTATAAAAACACAAAAGGCAAGTATCAGGCAATCGTCGAGCAGGTAAAGGCTTGTCACGAAAAGGGACAACCCGTGCTTGTCGGTACTGTATCGATCGACAAATCGGAAGAGCTGTCGGCAATGTTGAAGCGAAACGGTATTGCACACACGGTTCTGAACGCTAAGTATCACGATAAAGAAGCAGAGATAGTTGCACAGGCGGGCAAGCTCGGAGCTGTAACGATATCTACCAATATGGCAGGTAGAGGAACGGATATTATGCTTGGCGGAAACCCTGAGTATATGGCAAAGGCCGAGATGCGTAAAATGGATATTCCGGACGAGCTTATAGCTATGGCTACGGGTACGGCCGAGATAAACGATGATCAGGTAAGGGAAGCGAGAGGTATATACAGAGAGCTTTACGAGCGTTTTAAGGCGGAAATTGCACCTGAGGCGGAAAAGGTAAGAGAAGCGGGCGGCCTTTATATTCTTGGCACAGAACGACATGAATCACGTCGTATAGACAATCAGTTAAGAGGTAGATCCGGCAGACAGGGAGACCCCGGTGAATCGAAATTCTTCTTGTCTCTTGAAGATGATCTTATGCGTCTTTTCGGTAGCGACAGGATAATAAATCTCGTCGAAGGACTTAAATATCCCGAGGATATGCCTATTGACGCAAAGATACTTTCAAATTCTATAGAGTCTGCACAAAAACGTATTGAAGATAATAACTTTAAGCGTCGTAAGAACGTGCTCACTTATGACGACGTTATGAATCAGCAGAGAAATATCATCTATAGTCAGCGTCAGTCTGTTCTTGACGGTGAGGACATGAGCGACATGATAAAGAAGATGATAAATTCTACAATAGAGGAAGCTGTGAGCGTATATACGAGCGCAGAAACTCAGAACGAGTGGAATTTTGAAGGACTTAGAGCTCATTTCAGAGGCCTTCTTACGAACGAAAATGATTTCAGATACTCAGATGAAGAGTTTGGAGATATAACAAAAGAGAAAATCATCGATCTGCTTTGCGAGAGAGCTATGAAGATATATGAAGCAAAGGAAGAGCTTTTTGGAGCCGATGTTTTCCGTGAGGTTGAGAGAGCGGTACTTTTGCGTAACGTCGATCTTAAATGGATGGATCATATTGACGCTATGGACGATCTCAAAGACACAATAGGTCTACAGGCGTATGCGCAGAGAAATCCGATAACGGAATACCGCATTGCGGGTGGCGATATGTTTGACGAGATGGTATCGGATATACGAGAGAATACCGTTCGCACTATCTTATCTGTGATGCCTAAAAACAGGGAAGAGGAAATCAAGCGTTCTCAGGTTGCAAAGCCGCTTATTGAAGGATTTGCGGGTGGTAAATCGGCAAATAAGGGAACTAAAAAGGTTGGCACAACCGTTGTTCGGAGTGGGGATAAAGTCGGCAGAAACGATCCTTGTCCTTGCGGAAGTGGAAAAAAATATAAGAAATGTTGCGGTGCAAACAAAGGCGACGAGGAATAATATGGGATTTGGATTACTGTTTTTCGGGTATGCAGCTTCATATATGATGTCGTTTAATTCATTTGGATTTATATTCAGACTTACAGGCACGGCTGTTATGCTTTCGGGACTTGCTCGTCTTTGTGCTTTTGAAAAGCGATTCTTTTATGCAAAGCTTTCTTGTATTTTAATGGCGGTTGCGGCAAGTTGTGAAAGTGTTATTTCAGTTTTACTTGATTATAGCGGAGGCCTTTACGGACTTGTTCGAGAAGATGTAAAAAATATATTCTTTACGGTATTCATCTGCATAAGTGTAGTTTTTCATGTTTTTATTTATAGGGCAATATATAAGCTCTCATGCGACGTAGGTCTTGATAAAATATCGAAACAAACGATAAAGTTTGCAGTTTTTGCCGCGATGGAGATATTGCTTGTTGCTCTGTCGGTTGTAACGTGGTTTGTAAGCCATAAAGTGTCCGAATATTTTACGGCGGCATCAATTATTTATCCGCTTATAATATTCATTCTGAATCTTACTCTTTTTTACTCCTGTTATAAAAACATTTGTGAGGAAGGTGACGAGGACGCACCGAGAAAGCCATCAAGCATACCTTTTCTAAATAGGTTGTTTGAGGCGTCGGAGAAACGTGAGCTTGAGATCTACGAAAAAACAAAAGCCTATGCCGAAAATCGCATAAGGCAGGATAATGAAAAGAAGAAAAACAAGAAAAAGAATAAAAGCAGGAGGTGACAAAATTGACCGAAATTAAAGGGAAAATGAGAAAAAAATTAGGCCTTGGATATATTATCGCAGCAGCATTTTTTCTCTTCAATCCCGATATAGTCATAATAGACTTAATTCCCGATGTTTTTGGTTACCTGCTTTTGATATTGGGAATTTCGGAGTTTGCAGAGCTGAATGAAAAAATAAAAGATGCAAAGTCTTATTTCATCAAGGCGGCTGTCTGTAATCTTATTAAGTTCGGGCTTATTTTTGTGCTTTTCGGTTTTGTAACGCCGCAGGAGCGACCTGTCAGTATGTTGCTCTTTGTCTTTGTTATGAATCTTTTTGACCTTATTTATCTTGTTCCCGGATATATAAATCTATTTGGCGGACTTGTTTACCTTGGCGAGAGGCTTGACGGCGACTTTGTGCTTAAAAGGAAAGTATATTTGCCAAGAAAAATGCCTGAAGGGCTCAGTGCAAAAAAACAGAGAGCCTTTCAGAGAAAAGAGATTTTGAGAAAATGGCGATGTGAAAAATCACTCTCCAAAACAGAAAAGATCAGAAAAGCAACGCTTATATTTGTCTTTTTTAAGGCTGTTTCGCCCGTATTGCCCGAATTCACCTCGCTTCTTAATTATGAATACAGTGATTCCCTTGTGAATTATTATAACTTTATAGGACTTTACAGAGTCTTTTCCGTTATGATAATGTTAATCGTTGGAGCTGTGTGGCTTGTACGGTTTGTAAGGTATTTTGCGGGTGTCAAGCGAGACAGCGTATTTATGTCTGCACTAAAAGAAAAATATAATGCGGAGGTTCTTCCAAACCGTATATACTTTACGAAAAGATTCGTATGGCGCGAGAGAATTTTGTTTGCGTGTGCGGCGTTCTTTTGCGTGAATCTGTATTTTGATACATATAACATTTTGCCTAATATCATAGCGGCGGTTTTGTTTGCTATAGCCTCATTCGGAATCAGAAGATATACGTCCAAATGGAAATATTGCTTTGTAAGCTCTGCTTTGCTTGGAGTCGCATCGGTTATAGCTGAAAACAAGAGAAATATATTTAATTCCGAGTTTATATACGAGCAGATAATGCGTAATCCCGATGCGTACGATGCATGGGAAGAGCTCCTTTATTCTTCTTATGCTGAGGCGATATGTATGTCGATGGTTGTAATATCGGCTATCATTTGCGCAAACAGTATAGCTATTAAATATACGGGCTATTTTAATTTCGGAAGTGATTCATATGATCCTGCAAGAGCGACAAAAGAGTTGCATGCAGAGCTTTGCCGACCATTTATTTTAACGGGAATGTTTGGCATATTTAGTGCTCTGTGCATACCTGCATACGTCTATTCTCTTGCCATTAATGCTGAAGCTGTTTGGATCTTGGGATTGGTTTTTGCTTTGCTTTTTGCAGTTTCTTTTTCATACAACATACACGAAGTTACAAGAAATATAAATTACGGGCATTTCTTAGGTGATGAATAAATGGTTTTTATATAGGAAATAATGTGATTGTAATTGAAAGATTACGATTATGTTATTGAAAGGGGTTTACCGAAATGTCTAATAATCAGAATCAGAACAACCAAAACAACAACCAGAACAAGAATCAGAACAATAACCAGAACCAGAACAAGAATCAGAATAAGAACCAAAATCAGAATCAGAACAATCAGAATCGTAATTCCAAATAATTAGTTTCAAGCAATGAGCAGACATCGCACTATGAGCGATGTCTGCTTTGTTTTATGCCGATTTTTACAGATCAAAAGTTTATTTTTCGACCTCGCAATATGACATATTTCACGTAAAGATAGTAATATAATGATTACATAAAGGATAGATGAGGAGGTGATAGAATGGGAGAGGTGGTTTATGCCGATATATTGTTTTTAATAAATTTTAGTATGGATTTTCTGACCTTTTATATAGTTTCACATATACTGCGGCAAAAGCAAAAGCTTCTACGAATATGCTCCGCATCTGCTATGGGAGGTATATATTCTGTCATCTCGCTTGGAATAAATATGAATTCTTTTCTTTCTTTCGTTTTTGACATTTTTGTCTGTTTTGTAATGTGTATGACGGCGTTCCGGACAAAAAGTCCGAGGTGCTTTCGTAAAATACCGTTATATACTGCGGCATATTTCGCAGTTTCGGTCATGCTCGGCGGAATGATGACCGCTGTCTTTTCCTTTTTCAATCGTTCGATGACAGGTATAGATGGCGGCAGAGAGGATCTTTCGCTTTGGGTGTTCGGTTTCGTTGCGCTCATAAGCGGTGTGGCAACTTTTTTTGGAAGTGATCTGATAAGCAGAACGTCAAAATCAAAATTCGGTAAATTAACGGTAAGGATAGGCTCAAGAAAAATGAGCTTTGAGGCGATGAGCGATAGCGGAAATCAACTAAAAGACCCAATAGGCGGAAAAGACGTAGTTATTCTTGACCGAGGGAGAGCGAAGGATCTTGTACCTTTACTTGCACTCGGAGAAATAAATTCATTGCCGCCTTCACTTGCCCGAACGGTACGCTTGATACCTATAAGGACGGCATACGGAGAGGGAATGTTGACAGCGTTCAAGGCGGACGAGGTTCTTCTTGATTATGATGGGGCGAAAAAAGAGATAGACGTGCTGGTTGCACTTTCAAAGGAAGAACTTAAAAACAGTCGTTGCGAAGCGATCGTTTCATCAGACTATTTTACATAATAAACGGAGGATTGATATGAAAAATTCAGTTAGCGAAGGACTTAGAAAAAGTTGCATGATGCTCAGACGAGCGTATGAGCGGTTGCTCGACACTGACGGGAAAGGTGTTTTTTACATAAACGGACCCGATGTCCTGCCGCCACCACTTACACAAGAAGAGGAAAGCGTGGTTATCGAAAGATTGGAGGAGGACGAAAACGCAAGGCTGACCTTAGTTGAACACAATCTGCGGCTTGTGGTTTATATTGCGAAAAAATTTGAGAATACGGGCGTTGGAATCGAAGACCTAATTTCTATAGGGACAATAGGTCTTATTAAAGCCATAAACACCTTTAAAAGCGATAAAAATATAAAGCTTGCTACATATGCCTCGCGTTGTATAGAAAATGAGATACTTATGTATATACGCAAAAGGAGTAACGCAAGATGCGAGATGTCGATAGACGAGCCGTTAAACGTTGATTGGGACGGAAACGAATTGTTGCTTTCGGATACTCTTGGAAATGACGAAGATTGCATTTCTGACGAAATAGAGGCGGCAGAGGAGCGAAAGATGATACGAGATGCTGTTTCGAGGCTTGATGCGAGGGAAAGAGTGATAATTGAGATGCGATATGGACTCGGAGGAAGTAGGGAAATGACTCAAAAAGAAGTTGCAGATGCACTTGGTATCTCGCAATCATATATTTCACGTCTTGAAAAGCGAATAATAGTTCGGCTTCGTGACGAGATAGCAGATAAAATATAAAAAAACGATGTTGAAGCGTCAGCTTCAACATCGTTTTTTTTATTTGTTTTTATACATTAAATCATAGAAATTATAGATAGCATCTGCACATTCGAGAGCTTCCGCATCATCATGAGTTATGAGGATAACAAGTGTGTTTTTGCCGATGCTTTTTACCTTTTTCATAATTCTCTCTTTTGTTTCTGAATCAAGCCCCGTAAAAGGTTCGTCAAGAAGAAGTATTTCGCTCTTGGCGGCAAAGGCTCTTGCAAGAGAGACTCGTCTTTGCATACCTCCGGATAATTCAGAGGGATATTTGTTGATGTCATCGCCAAGTCCAAGCTCGGCAAGTTCTGTCGCAGCTCGCTCTAAAGAGCTCTTTTTTCCTCCCAAAACGTAATTTACGTTTTCCAAGGCAGTAAACCAAGGTAAAAGCCGCGCATCTTGAAAAGAGAATGCGATTTTTTTGGTATTGAGATTTATTTCCCCCGAGCGATGCTTCAGAACTCCGGCGATCAACGCTAACAAGGTGCTTTTTCCACACCCTGAGGGTCCCATTATTGCGAAAACTCCGCATGCGGGAAGCTCCAGGGATAGGTTTTCAATAACGTTTTCTTTGCCGTATGAAAAGCAGAGGTTTTTAATTTCTAACATTTAACCCCTCCTTTGTCTGTTTGTAAGACGGTGCAAAATTTTTTCAAAACAAAGCTCTATAATAAGACTCAAAATTACAACCACGACAGTCCAAGCAAATACATCGACGGTCTCAAGGTGATTTTTTGATTCAAACAGCTTTTTTCCTATCGAATCTGCAGGTACTGCAAGAACCTCGGCGGCAATACCGGCTTTCCAAGCAAGACCCATAGAAGCTTTTGCCGCAGACGAAAAATAAGGCAATACCGATGGAATATAAATACCTCTTAAAACTTGTAAAGGCTTGATTTTGAAGACCTTTGCCATTTCAAGCCAGGCGACATCGACCTGTGAAAGACCTTCCCGCAGGTTAGTCCAAACGACAGGAAGAACGATAAGCAACGAGATGAATATCGGAAGATCGCCTCTCTTTATCCAGACAAGAGCGAGTATTATGAACGATGCGACAGGTGTTGCCTTTATTACGGTTATAAGAGGTTTTATCAAAGCGTCAAAGACACGAGAAAAATGAGTTATTACAGCAAGAAATATTCCCAAAACCGAAGCGAACAGAATTCCTTTAATTACACGCAGAAGAGAATTGCTTGTGATGACATAAAACTCACGCTCACCTAAAAGCTCCCAGAGCCGTTTAAATACGGCGACGGGATTTGGTAAAAGCAGTTCCTTTGCCACAGTCTTCGACCAAAAGAACCAAATGGCAAACCAAAAGGCAAAAACTGCCGTAGCACAAAGGACGGAACGCAGGATTTTGCGTAACATTACTTACCTACATAGAAGAGCTTTGCTCGGTCAGGCATAGCTCCGCCGACAGACGCGGGATTAGCTGCGTAAAGTACGTCATAAAAGCTCATCATATTAGTAATCATATCCTCACCTGCCAAAAATGCGATATTACAGTTCGGAATAGCTTTGAAAGCTAGAGCAGCCTTCGGAATTACTCCGAATTCGGCGATCATTTCGGACGCTTCTTGGGGATTTTCGTTTACAAAGTTGATAGATTCTTCGTATTCGGCAAGGAATGCATCAAGCTCTGCGCTGTGAGCGTCAATAAAGCTTTTCTTTGCGATAAGACAACCCTGAACAAGAGAAAGACCGTCTGCAACGTTTTCCCACTCATCGCTGAAATTAAGAGCTCTGCGTAGACTTTGGTTCTGAGTAAGAGCCGCGGTCACTTTAGGCTCGGGAAGAACTGCAAGATTAACAAGACCGGAAGCTATAGCGGTGGTCAACTCGTCGGGAGTGTTGTATGTAAAATCAAGCGTTACATCTTCTCCAACAACAAGACCATTCTCTGCGAGCAGATAATTCGTGATATATTCGGGGTTTGCACCTTGCTGACAGCAGTAGATGGTTTTACCCTTGAGATCATTTATAGAAGAAATGCTTTCTCCGTTTTCGATCAAGTAAAGAACACCGAGAGTGTTTGCGGCGATTACCTGTACTTCACCATTTGTTTTCTGATAAAGGACAGCTGCGAGATTGGTGGGAACTGCGGCAATATTTGCATCTCCGCCTAAAATAGCAGAAGTAACGACATCGGCACCCGAGACTACTTCAATATTATAATTGAAGAGTGCTTCACCGTTTTTGTTATCGTTCATGAGCTTTGCAAAGCCCATGCCGGTTGTACCTGAGATAACGGTTATATTAAATTCGGTATCATAATCTATTTGAGCTTCATTAGTCGATTTAGCGGATGTGTCTGTATCTGTGGTTTTTTCATCACCGACGGAGGTTCCGCATGAGGCGAGCGAAAGAATCAAAAGAAGTGAAAGTGTGATTAGAAGTAATTTTTTCATGGTAAAATTTCCTTTTATATATAATAATTTTTTAACATAGCTTTACGGTCGCAAAGAATAAAATCTTTGCCGCTTTTCTGAATAAATCCGTCTTGTGTGAGCGTTTCCAGAGCACGATAAAGCGAAGCACGTCCAATGTCGAGCATAGAGGCGAGCTTACCCATAGACGTTTTGAGTGTAACGCAAACAGGTCCATCTGTTTTTTCACAGTCCTCGGCTAAAGAGTCAAGATAAAAAGCCAAACGTCTCTCAGCACTTCCGGCGGTAAAGCAGGCGATGCGTTTATTCAAAAATCGTATTCGACAGGTGAGAAAATTCAGGTAATTGTACATCACTTGTTTGTCTTTTTCGAGTAACTCTCCCATTATTTTTTCAGGAATGAAAAGAACCGTACATTTACTTTTTGCCGAAACTCTGCTGACGTTTACTTCATCACCGCCAAAAAGCTCGGCAACGCCGAATATGTCTTTGGCATTAAGAGTTCTCAGCAAAACATCCCTGTCTTTATCCGAAGAATTTACTTGTGCTGATCCCGATAAGATCACGACAAGATTTTTCTCATTTTCTTCACAAGAGTATATCACATCACCTGCATTGTAAGTCCGTACCTTTGTGTTACCTGAAAGTAGGGAAGTTAACAGAGCAGTGTCAGCTCCTCTAAAAAGCGGAATCCTGCTTATAATATCAAGTGCTTTTGTGTCCATTATATCCATTCGCATCACTCCTTTTCAAAAAGTGTATCAAATGAGACAAAAGTATTATAACATATTTTTACAAAAAGTCAAGTAGTTTTAGGATTTTTGATAAAAAACCCGCTGTGTTATCAAACACAGCGGGGGATATTAATATGTTATTGTGATACAAGTGTGCTTCGATGTACTATCTTAACACCGTTAAAATATATTGAAATGATTTCTTCGGCGGTAGCACCGGCGTCAGAAAGGTCTTTAGTACCATACTGACTGATACCAACTCCATGTCCCCAGCCTTTTCCTGCGAAAATGAAATTTCCGGAGGAAGAAGCGTTTATCGTTTCTGTTACAGTTTCGAGAGTCGTTACTATAGTTACGTTGCCGAAAGTAGAAGTAACTTCATAAGTGTTATTTCCTATTGAAGTTGTTCTTGTCACAGAGTCAGAATTATCATTATACAGACTAAAGTCTGTAATATCTTCGTTTTCTTCAAAGCTATCTGAATTTGAGAAATTCTCATCATCTGCCAAAGAATCTCCGTCTCTGACCGTTACCTTGTCATTATCATATACGAAAGGAACGACGTCGTCATAATCGTTTGCAGTAGCGACAATCGAATTATACTGTATCATTCTTCCCGTTGAGGTGAGAACGTAAACGACAGGGTATTCGCTTGTGACTAAATCTCCATTTTCGGTGAGAACCTGCATTTCCGAAGCAAGTACAGGATCTTTTGTTATATATCCTATGGTATAGAATTTTTCGGTATTGTTTTCTGGCGGTGTTACAACACTTTCTCTGCCGAGGATTTTAATATCGTGTACTTTATTATAAGTATAGTTGAGAGAGCCTTTTCCGACCGTGAAGTTAGCTGATTTGAGGTAAGCCGAAAGAACTGTTCTTACGGTATCGCTTCTTTTTACTGTAGCGGTATTTCCGTGTGTATCGGTAAAGGTAAGAGAATATACATAATCGGGGTTACTTTCGACAGTCTCAACCTGAATTGAAGCTATAGAACCGGACAAATTAGTATATCCTTTTGTTCTGAGTGTATTGCAAAGCTCTGTGGGAGAAGCTTCGTAATGCCAAATACCGTTATTGTAGTCTGCGTATTTTTCCCAAGGAGTTTGAACGGTTGTAAGATATCCACGAGAAGACCCCCAAACATATTGAGAGCCGACAGTAGAGCCGCCAACACTTGAAGAATAATATGCACTGACAACCTTTCCGTCATATGTGGTTACAAGTCCTTCGGTGCTTGTTACAGCCTCAACTACTGCATTGTTTACACGATTTCGCCCTCTGTAAACTTGATCGCTCGTTGTGCTTGTCATATCAAAGCCGTATGACTTATACCATTTGCAATAATTTGCTATGGCATAAGAACGGATCGTAATAGCAAAAGTCCTGAGAGCTTCAAGACTCCATGAATTACTTATCTCGTAAGGAAGAACTCCCTCAACATAGCTTTCAAGATCCAGCAGATTTACAAGCTGAACGCCTGTTGCTGTGTCTGTATAACGAGGAATGAATGCAAAAACTCCGTCGTAAAGATTATCCGCTGGGGTTTGTATATATGAGGTGTGTTCATCGCTCTGATAAGCCATAAAACCGATACTGTTATTTGCGTTACCCGAATCAAACTCAAATAAAATACGGTCGGTTTCGGGATTTACTATGGATACAGCGGTTTGAGACGGATAAGCTATAGAAACCTCATAATCGGGAAATCGGGATGAGTAAGTGTCGGCTGCTGTTCTTGCATCCTGTGCTGTAGCATACGATCCTAAGCGTATTTTGTTTTCTCCGTTAATATTACACGGTATAGGGTAGAGTGGTGCATTGCCTAAGCAATTTTCAACATCGTCAACGAGATACTCTAATGGCATTTCTCCATGAGCTTTGTTAGTAAGCTGAAGATGATATCCTCCGATAACTGTTGCGCTCGGGTCATCTGTCAGATAATAAGTCATAGACTTCTTATAAAGATTTGAATCTACAGTTGCGGAAGCGATGTTTGTGTCAAGGTAATAGAACGGATCAAATGAACGCTCGTTTTCTGTAATTACGGTAGAGCCAACGACAAAGCCGTAAGGTGCTTTTATCTCAAAGCCAACTGTGATACTTGACCCATACATTAAACCGACGGCGATATAGGTATCGCCATCGGTCAAAGATGAAAAAGCATAATCAGATTCGTTATAAGAAACATTTGCCGCAAATACTTCACTTACGAGAACCTGTATAGCAATTGTAGCCATACCTGCAACCATAATGAAAGCGAGAATAAGGCAAAGAATACGAGTCCAATTAATTTTACTCTTTTTATTGTTCTGCGTTGACAATTGTGTATGCACCTCCTACCATAACATAAGCTCCGTCTGAGCTTGTGATTACTATACCTCTTCCGTCATTACCTCTCGGAATGAGCAGATTGTGGTTTTTAGGAACTGCGACCCCTGCCTTAAGGTCAACACCGTCAGTAAGGTCACTCAGTCCCTGATTATCAAAAGGAGATACTACTGTCGCCGAGCCGGAACGAAGAATTATCTCAGTTGCGGCAGTACATTGTATTTGTTGACCATATTCAACAAAGATAGCCTCAAATGTGTTGGATACTGCAGGTGCAGAATCACTCGTATTATTATCATTACCATTTGAAGAAGCTATAGAATCGCGAATGGGCTTAAGAGCCTCGTCAACGTATTTTGTAAGATATGAAAGCGATATAAGAGGATCGTTTGTGCTGTCATATGTAGCCGCCGCAATAAAGATGCTCAGCGAGCAGACAAGGGCAAGAGCAACAGCAACTATAATAGTAAGTTTTGTTTTGTTGAAATTTTTCATAACAAATTTGCACTTTCTGCGGAAATCCGCGCATAAAATTGTTTAGCCTGATTTTCATAGTAATAACACACCTATATTATAACAAAAAGGAGTCATTTTGTCAAATATTATCGTATATAATTTTATTTCTGTTCATATTTTAAGCATCTTTAAGCCCGAAAAGTTACATAAAATGGTATGGTGTGAAATATATGGTCAAACTTATCGAGAGCAAATAAAACAGCCTGTTGAGTTTTTCAACAGGCTGTTTTATTAGAATGAAAGAAATTCTTTGTTTGTGATCGGAGTTCCACTTGCGGGGATTTTCAGCTTTTTGTAGCCCTTGGAGTCGAAATTCTCATCAAGATCTGCTATGGCTTTGACAAGTGTGTTTCCTTTTTTGAGAGTGAATACGTTAACACCTGCCGCACTTCTTGTCGTCTTTATCGGAATCAGAGAAGATTTGACCACAATTGCTTTTTTATCCGAGGAGATGAGCAAAATGTCTATCGGTTCGGTTTCATAGAATATACCTACGATGGGAGAAGCATCGGAATATGCCCCGATGAGCTTTTTGCGGTTTCCTTTTGTAGCGTAGGAAGACGCCGGAACTCTGACTCCCTTACCATTAGCGAAAATAAACACAAAATTCTCATTTTCGGGATAACTGTTTTGAACACGCATAAAGATCGGTTTCTCACCTGCGTCCATGTCAAGCTTTGCGGGCAAAAAGTCGCCGAGAGCCGATGCTTTTGTACATTCAAAGTCGGCAGTTTTGGCACGATATACTTGCGATTGATTTGTAAAGAATACAAGCTCGCTTATATTATCCGTATCAAAGGTTTGAGATACCTCATCTCCGTCCTTGACCTTTTGCTCGTCGTTTCCGCGCAAGGATTGGAAGGTGATCTTCTTAAAATATCCTTCTTTTGTGAGAACAAGTCTCACGTTATAATTTTCAATAGGCTCGTCCTCAACCTCTTCAGGTTCTCCATCGGTATAAACGATAGTTGAAAGACGCGGCTTTCCGTATTTTTTCTTGATATCGGTCAATTGTTTTATAATATAATTTTTGATCTTTATTTCGTCACCGAGAATATCCTCAAGTTCAGCTATCTCGTTTTGAAGACCTTCAATTTCACGTATTCTGTTAAGAATATATTCGCGATTAAGATTTCTGAGCTTAATATCCGCGATATACTCTGCCTGTATTTTATCGATAGAGAAGCCGTCTTCAAGGTTTGGAATAACGTCCTCTTCCTTTTCTGTTTGACGGATAATGCGGATAGCCTTATCTATGTCAAGCAAAATCTTACCAAGTCCGAGAAGAAGATGGAGCTTGGCTTTCTTTTTGTCAAGGTCAAATGTCAGTTCACGTTTTACGCACCCTATTCTGAAAGCTATCCACTCGGTAAGTATCTCAACAATTCCCATCTGTCTCGGCACGGAATTGACGAGGATATTGAAATTACATTTGAAGCTATCCTCAAGAGGCGTTGATTTGAAGAGTCTCTTCATCAGCTTGTCTGGGTCAACTCCTCGACGAAGATCAAGAGTGAGCTTGAATCCGTTAAGGTCGATCTCATCTCGGAAATCAGTGACCTCCTTCAGCTTTCCTTCTTTGATCATATCTCCTATTCGTTTCATTATCTGCTCTATGGAAGTGGAATAGGGGATCTGGAGTATATCAATACAGTTTTCGCTCTTGTCGTATTTATAAACCGAACGGATCTTAACGGAACCGCTTCCTGTTTCGTAAATCGCACGAAGCTGCTCGGAATCGTATATTATCTCGCCACCGCCCGAAAAATCGGGAGCTTTGATCAACTCCATTATCTTTTCTATTTTTGTTTTTGGGTTTTTCAGAAGCGCAATAGTGCCGTCGCAAACTTCCGAAAGATTAAAGGAGCATATGTTAGATGCCATACCGACCGCAATACCTGTGTTTGGTGTAACTAACACATTAGGGAAGGTCGTTGGCAAAAGGGAAGGTTCTTTGAGAGTGCCGTCATAGTTATCTACCATGTCAACTGCATTCTTGTCGATACCCTTAAAAAGCTCCTCGCAAAAGCTCTCGAGCTTACATTCCGTGTAACGTGACGCGGCGTATTGCATATCGGAGCTGTATTGTTTACCGAAGTTACCCTTGGAATCTATAAAAGGGTGAAGAAGAGTGGCGTTATCACGTGTCAGGCGGACTAAGGTTTCGTAAATTGAAGCGTCTCCGTGAGGATTGAGCTTCATAGTCTGTCCGACGACATTAGCACTTTTCGTTCTGTTGCCTGAGAGCAGTCCCATCGTGTACATGGTATAAAGCAACTTTCTGTGCGAAGGCTTAAGACCGTCGATCTCGGGGATAGCACGTGAAATGATGACACTCATAACATATGGCATATAGTTTTTTTCTATTGTTTCCGTTATAGGCTGCAGCATAGGCTCAGAGTAAACGATTTCAGGCTCGACCTCTGTCATTTTATTTTTCTTTGCCATTTTATCATCCTTTCTTTGCAATTTATACTTTTTTGATAGTATGCGCCGCAGCTCTTATCATTCTGTTGTACAGCGCAAGACCTAAACCATTCTTTTGAGGAAGATGGGCGTATATTACGTCACATTCCTTTTTATCAGCATCTCGTAAAAGCGTAAACAGGGAATGGGCATGAGCGGCAAGGTCTTCTTTTTCTCCTATCGGCAACAAAACAGCATCACTTAGCACATCGATCTCTTCGTTATAGCACAAAATCGCACATTTTTTCTCTTTCATTTCATTGCGGAGATATTCTATAACATTTTCCTCATCGCCGTCAAGCAAAACAAGAGGGGATTCAGGTGCATAATGCTTATATTTCATACCTGGCGAGAGTGGCTTCTCGTTTTCTTTCAACATTTCAAGCACCGAAGGAGCTATTTTTACATCTTCGCAAACCATGCAAAGTGCATCATATGTAACCGCCCCCGGACGAAGCAAAGTCAAGGAGTCTCCATATATCATAACGATAGTAGATTCAAGACCTATCTCACATTCTCCGCCGTCAATTATCATATCAACTCTGCCTTCCATATCCTCAAGCACGTAATCAGCTCTTGTCGGCGAAGGCTTTCCGGATAGATTGGCGGAGGGAGCAGCTATCGGAATGTTCGCCTCTTCGATAAGTGCGTTTGCGATTTCGTTTGCAGGGCAACGAACAGCGACTGTGTCAAGACCTGCTGTAACGGTGAATGGCACGATATCTTTTTTCGGCATTATAACGGTAAGAGGCCCCGGCATAAAAGCCTTTGCGAGAGCGTAATAAATATCGCTTGTATAACAATATTTTTCAGCATCATCAGGGGTTGATATGTGTATAATAAGAGGATTATCCGAAGGTCTTCCTTTTGCTTCATAAATCTTTTTTGAAGCATTTTCGTCAAGTCCGTTGGCTCCGAGCCCATAAACAGTCTCGGTCGGAAATACGACAAGACCGCCGTTTTTGATAATTTTTGCCGCTTCTTCTAAAATCGCTTTTGATTCTTTTGCGGCAACATCGTTTATTTTAACAAATTGTGTTGTCAAAGAAAGGGCTTCCTTTCGTTTTTATAAGTTGTTGTTTTTTAGTCTTTCGGCGGCATCGGCTGCAAGTAATGCTTCGGTCATTTCCGAAATATCACCGTCAAGAAAGCTTTCGATAGAGTGGAGAGTCATTTTTATGCGGTGGTCGGTAACACGGCTTTGCGGGAAGTTATACGTACGTATCTTTTCACTTCTGTCACCCGTTCCGACTTGTTCTCGGCGATCGGACGCTATCTTATCCGATTGTTCACGCTGCTTGATATCGTAAAGCTTAGCACGAAGCATCTTCATTGCCTTATCTCGATTCTTGAATTGGCTTCGTTCTTCTTGACATTCGACAATGATGCCGGTCGGAAGATGCGTTATTCTTACAGCGGATTCGGTTTTGTTGATATGCTGTCCTCCGGCACCGCTTGATTTACAGGTCTCAAATTTGAGATCTGCGGGGTTTATCTCGATTTCAACTTCTTCAGCCTCAGGCAGAACTGCGACCGATACGGTAGAGGTATGGATCCGCCCCTGCGTTTCGGTTTCTGGGACACGCTGAACACGATGTACGCCGCTCTCGAATTTCATCTTGGAGTAAGCACCCTCACCTTCGATCATAAACGTGATTTCTCTGAATCCGCCAAGACCTGTCTCGTTTGAAGAAAGCGGGGATAGCTTAAAGCCTTGCTTGTCCGAATACATAGAGTACATTCGGTATAGCGAAGCGGCAAAAAGTGCCGCTTCGTCTCCACCTGCACACGCACGTATTTCAACGATAACATTTTTATCATCGTTAGGATCTTTTGGCAGAAGCAAAATTTTAAGTTCCTCAAGAAAAATTTCACTTTGAGCTTTAGATTCTTTAAGCTCAGCAGAAGCAAGCTCCTTCATATCGGCATCAAGAGGCTCGTCAAGCATCTTAATTATGCCTGATATATTATCCTCACACTTTTTATACTCGCGGTATTTTTCAATAAGAGGAGTAAGGGCCTTATATTCTTTCATAAGTGACGCGTATCTCGACGGATCACTCATAACCGACGGATCGGCAAGAGAATCCTCAATACCGATAAATTTTTGTTCGGTTTCTCTTAATTTTTCAATCATCAGTATTTGCAGAAAGCAGAGAATGCTTTATAAGTTTCGTAGAGGTCAACTTTGGAGATAAGCTCGTAAGGCGCGTGCATGGAAATTACCGGTACGCCGAGGTCAACAGTATCAATGTTAAGATTGGCAATATACTTAGCAACAGTTCCACCGCCGCCAAGGTCGATTCTGCCAAGCTCGCCCGTCTGCCAAACTACGTTATCCTTCTGCATTACAGAACGAAGCCAAGCTATATACTCGGAACTTGCATCGTTTGTTGAGCTCTTTCCTCTGGAGCCTGTGTATTTAATGAGAACGACACCGCAAGAAAGCTCGGGTGTATTACGCTTCTCGAAAGCGTCCTTGAAATTGGGATCGTAAGCCGCGGAAACGTCGGCTGACAAGCATTTCGAGTTTGCACGTACGATAGCGGGATCTCCGCCCAAGGATTTTGATATTTCATCTATAAGGTCAGAGAATATATCACACTGCATACCACTTGCACCCTCGCTGCCTATCTCTTCCTTGTCCGCAAGAACGCACATAAGGGTGTGCTTTGAATCTGCGTTATCAATAACAGAAGTAAGTGCGGGGTAAGCGCAAACTCTGTCATCGTGGCCGTATGAACCTACGGCAGCTCTGTCAAGACCGATATCCTTAGCCTTGTCTGCAGGAACTGCACAAAGCTCGGCTGATATAAAGTCTGTCTCGTTTATGCCGTATTTTTCGTTGAGAAGTGCAAGAACGTTGAGCTTTATCTGCTCGCCCTCGTCTTCAGTACTGTAAGGACGGCTACCTGCAAAGAGATTGAGCTGCTCGCCCTCGATAGCCTCTCCCAGAGATTTCTTTGCCTGATTTTGACCAAGGTGAGGAAGAATATCGTTTATATAGAAGATCGGATCATTCTCGTCTTCGCCTATGGTAATATTCACGTTAGTGCCGTCAACGAGAGTAACAACACCGTGAATTGCAAGAGGAATAGCGGTCCACTGATATTTTTTGATACCTCCGTAATAGTGCGTTTTGAAGAAGCACATTCTGCTGTCCTCATAAACGGGGCAGGGCTTGAAATCAAGGCGGGGAGAGTCGATATGCGCAGCGGATATACGGATACCTTCCTCAATATTTTCGCTTCCTATAGTGAAGAGAAATAGGCTTTTGCCGCGGTTGTTGTAATAAAGTTTGTCGCCCGTCTTGACGGACTGACCGAGCACATAAGGCTTAAAGCCTGCCTGCTTGGCGATTTCGATAGAAGTGTTAACGGCTTCTCTTTCTGTTTTTGCGTTATCGAGATACTTTTTATAATCAACGGCATAATCAAAAGCCGCCTTTACATTAGCCTCGTCTGTAAGCTCGTAAACGCTTTTCTTGGTATAAAAAAGTTCATTCTTGAGTTCTTTTGCAGTTTTCATTTGTTATTCTCCTTGATAATATAATTTTTCGTAAATGGTGACCGCTTTTTTGACTTTTTTTACATAATCAGAGGTTTCTCTGATAGGTATTTTTTTCAGAATACCGTTTTCATCTGCGTATTCTGCATTTTTTTGCCATTCTTTAACTCTTCCCGGGCCGCAATTATAGGCAGCATAAACCGTTTGCCAGAGTCCGAAGTTAGTGTAGAGGTAAGAAAGGTAGTATGTACCGTACTTTATATTGGTTTCAGGATCGTATAGCATTCCGACTTCAAGCTCCTCGCCTTGTTTTTCGCAGAGCCAGAGGAATGTATCGGGCATTATCTGCATAAGTCCCACAGCCCCTACTTTTGAAACCGCGTTTGATACGAAGTTGCTCTCCGTGCGTATCGTCGCATATATAACGGCTTCGGGTACGCCATACATCTCGGAATATTTCTCTACGTACTCTGCATATTTTCTCGGGTGAGTTTTTTTATCTATTATGTCGCAGACATTGTCTATAATAAAACCAGCCAAAACGGAGATGCAGAGGATTATTATTACCGATATACTGCGTGAAATAGTTTTTTTCACTTTTCGATCTCCCTAAAAAATTGTATTTATGAATCTTTCGACCTTTTCTTTGAGTGCATCCTTATCGGAATCGTTGACTATTACAAAATCCGCTTTTTTTGTGTAAAACTCATCGTTTGGTTGCGCGTTGATCCTTTGCTTTGCTTTTTCGCGCCCAAGCGAGTCACGTTCTTCTATTCTGCCGAGGCGAACATCTTCTGGGGCGGTTACGACTAAAATTATATCACATTCTTTGTCAAACCCGCTTTCAAAAAGAGTGGGTGCGTCGATAGTCACGGCCTTTTTGCCTTCGCCTTGATACTTTTCTATAAGTTTTCGGCACTCAATCAACACGTATTTATGAGTTATCCTATTGAGCGTGTTCAACCAATCTTTA
>JAFYLR010000040.1 GCA_017550115.1 Clostridia bacterium
AAACGTCATTCAAAAAAAGCTTCGCAACAGTTTTATCAGTTCCCGGCTTTGATATCATTATTTCGGTCACAAATGAGGAATTCTCTACAGTAAAATAAAGAATACATATCCTATCGCCTTTGGAATTTATCGAAACGTCTATAACCCTGTTATCCGAAAGATAACGGTTCTTAAGCTTACAGTTCTTATTATAAAGAAGAACCGAAGAATTATATTCCTTTGTCCTCGTTACAAGTGCAAACATTCCGCTATCTGAAATATCCGCACCCGTTATCTCGTATTCAAAATCCTCTGTGTATATACGTGCAAACGAGTTATACAGAGAGAAAGAATACCCTCCGAAATCGTAAAGAAGCAAATATCTGTCCGAGGTCGCTAAAAAAGGATTACTGTATTTATCCTTTTCTTCATACGTTGTTTTTCCGTCTCCTGCATATATCGTCAATCCAGACGGACTTGCGATTGCAAGATTTTTTCTGAATCCCAATACCGAAAGGGTTGTATCCGGATTATAAGTTATATCCTCGAAATTTCCGCCTACCGCATCTGCCACGCTACCAAAATCCTTCATCAAAAACATCAGGTTATCGTAAGTGATACTATCGGAATTTCTTATAGATGAGATCGAAATGAGAAGCACAAGAGCCACAAAAAGAAGATATCTAATGGCGTTATATATAGACGCTACCTTTGCATAATAAGGATTCTCCTCGCAGACGGCTTCCTCAAGCTCATCATCGCTGACGTTTATCTCGTCAAGCTCGTCTGTACGCTTCGGTAGCTTTTTCCGTTTTTTATCATTTCTCCAAAGCATAGCTTCTCTCCTTTCGATCATATTTTATCAGTATTTTACGTAATTCAGGTAAAGTCCACTCGGTGGTGCCGTCATTCCGGCTTTTGTTCTGTCATGAGACTCGGTGATGACAGGTATATCCTCCGGTGCGATCTTTCCAAGTCCGACGCAAAGCAACGTTCCAGTCATTATGCGAACCATATTATATAGAAATCCGTCCCCTGCAATCTTGAAGATCACTATATCTCCGTCTCTCCGAACGTCCGTATAAAAAACGGTTCTTACCGTACTCTCAACAGGCGAGCCCTGTGCCATATAAGATGAAAAATCATGAGTTCCTACAAAGTACTCCGCTGCCTTTTTCATTCTATCGACCTGTTCATCTGTCAACAATTGCGGAAAATGCCAACACCTGTCAGAGAGAAACGGGTCTCTCTCGTGTGAGCATCTGATCTTATACACGTATTCTTTATATTTGACGTCGTGTCTTGCATGAAAATCCTCAGATACTTGCTCAGCTTCAAAGACGGAGATATCCTGTGGCAAAAATGCGTTTATAGCTCTTGGAAGCTTGTCTATGGGAAGCGTTGTGTCAATCCCACTTTCACCATGTTTTGCTATCGTAGCACAGAACATATTCGCATGAACTCCGCTGTCCGTTCTGCTGCATCCCGTTATATCGCACTTAAAGCCAAAAAGCTTTTCCGCTGCACGGCACAACTCCCCTTGAATTGTCGGAGCGTTTTTTTGAACCTGATAGCCTGAATATGCTGTTCCCACATACTTTATCTTAACAAAAATCTTCATAATCTGTCACATCGTATATCCGATCTTCAAGAAATTCAAAGCTAACAAACCAGCAAAGAACAAAAGCATTGCAATCAATGCCAAAAAATCTCTTGCACGATAATGAAGTATCGTCATTCTTGTTCTTCCGTCTCCGCCGTGATAACATCTGCACTCCATAGCGATTGCAAGCTCGTCCGCACGTCTGAACGCGGACACAAACAGAGGAATAAGAATAGGAATGAGAACCTTTGCACGTTTTGCTAGACTTCCGTTTGAAAAATCGGCTCCTCTCGCCTTTTGAGCAGACATTATTTTATCAGTCTCATCTATGAAGGTAGGAATAAAACGAAGTGCGATAGTCATCATCATCGCAAATTCGTGTACGGGGATCTTAATTTTTTTAAGAGGCCCGAAAAGCTGCTCTATAGCGTCTGTCAAAGCTATCGGCGTGATAGTATATGTCAAAAACAAGCTGGCACCCACTATCATCACGAATATTCTTACTACCATAAAGAGTGCTGTCATTACTCCTTCATAGTATATATGAATAAATTTCCATTCAAAAAGGATCACCTCTCCCTTTGTCCAAAAAACATTCAAAACAACTGTGAATGCAAGGATAAAAAGAATAGGTCTTACCGATCTCAAAATGAGCGATAACGGTATTTTACTTAATGCTATAAGCAAAAAAGCTGATGCGAACAATACTCCAAAGCTGATTATATTCTTCGCCACAAACGAGCAAATAATATAAATAAACGCAAGAATGATCTTCATTCTTGGATCAAGTCCGTGCATAAGCGATCTTGCCGGATAATACTGACCGAGTGTTATACTTTTCATTTTTTTCCAATCTTAAAATAATTTATAAATTTCGGAGAGAGCGTCCTCAACCGTGTAAATATTCGACGCCACTTTTATTCCGCTTTGAGATAACATATTCATAACGCTTGTTATCTGAGGAATGTCAAGACCGACGGAAACAAGCTCCTTTGAGCGAAGAAATACTTCTTCCTTTTTGCCCGACATAAGCAACTTTCCGTCAGAAAGAACGACAATCTCATCGCAAAAGCGAGCCATATCCTCCATACTGTGACTGACGATAACAATAGAAGCTCCCGTGCTTTTTCCATACCCGATGATGCTCTGCATTATCTTCTCTCTGCCCGATGGGTCAAGTCCGGCCGCAGGTTCGTCGAGAACTAAGACCTCGGGACGCATAGCAATGATCCCCGCTATTGCGGCACGACGTTTTTGTCCGCCCGAGAGATCAAAGGGAGATTTATCGAGCAGTTCTCTGTCCAATCCTACAAAATCAGCCGCTTCAAGAACCAGCTCTTCTATATCTTTTTCTTCAACTCCCATATTTTTCGGTCCAAACGCTATATCGGCTCTTACCGTTTCCTCAAAAAGCTGATATTCCGGATATTGCATAACAAGTCCGACGCGTGAACGAACCTTGGATATTTCCTTTGGATTCTCCCAAATATCTTTATTATCAATCAAAACCTTACCCGAGGCAGGTTTAACAAGTCCGTTCAGCATCTGAACGAGAGTTGATTTTCCCGAGCCTGTATGCCCTATTATTCCTGTTACTATTCCACTCTTTATCGTTAAATTAATGCCCTCGAGAGCGCTTATCTCAAAAGGAGTTCCCTCACTATAGACATAAGAAACATTTTCAAGTTTGATCTCTGCCATTAATTGCTTCCTCCAAGTGCGTCTATGATAAGCTTTGCGCATTTTTCGGGAGTTGTACACTCACCTTCAAGCTTTATGCCCCTCTTTCTCAGCGCCTGTATCAAAGCGGTGCACTGCGGCACCTCAAGTCCTGCAAGAGCAAGTTTTTGAGGCTGAGAAAAGATCTCCTCGGGTGTTCCGTCCATATAGACCTTTCCATCGTCAAGAACTATAACTCTGTCCGCTCTCACCGCTTCGTTCATATGGTGAGTTATGTTTATTACTGTTATTCCTCGCTCGTGATTCAGAAGGTCTATAGTATCCATAACTTCTTTTCTGCCAACCGGATCGAGCATCGCCGTTGACTCATCGAAAATCATACATTCGGGCATCATCGCAATGATACCGGCAATAGCCACTCTTTGCTTCTGTCCGCCTGAAAGACGGTGAGGCTCGTGCTTTGCATAATCTGTCATTCCGACCGTTGCCAGAGCCTCGTCAACACGTTTTCTTATCTCATCTGACGGTATTCCGAGATTTTCCGGTCCGAAAGCGACGTCTTCTTCAACTATAGTTGCAACGAGCTGATTGTCCGGATTCTGAAATACCATTCCTATCTTTCGCCTGATATCAAAGACTTCCTTCTCGGTCATATCCTCACGAGTTATATCGACTCCGTCAATAAATATCTTTCCAGAATCAGGTGCTAATATCATATTTAGCAGCTTCGCAAAAGTCGATTTTCCCGAGCCGTTATGTCCCAGGACCGCAACATACTCGCCTTTTTTTATTCCCAAGGTTATGTCGCGCAGGACTTCACAGCTTTTACCGTCGTCTTCTTCATATGAAGCGCATACATTTTCTGTTTTTATAAAATAATTTTCTTTTTCCATTTCCATCCTAATTCTTGTTCACTCCGTCTGATTCCCAGCGGGCACTTGCACCACACGGCAATATTCCTCCCGTCTGCGTCACAGGCAAGCCAAGCTCCCCGACCTTCGTTTCACCGCCAAAGCGTTTTCCCACTCTCATATCGATAATATACTTCATCGCAAGAGGAGAAAGTCCTGTTGTATATGAATTTATCAAGAAAAACAAAGGCTTGTCCGAGAGTACCTTTGCGGCAAGAGTAACGAATTCATCAATACTTTCCTCTATCTTCCAAACCTCGCCGCCCGGGCCTCTTCCGTACGAGGGCGGGTCCATAATTATTCCCTCATAACGATTGCCTCTCTTTATCTCTCTCTCGATAAACTTTTTGCAATCATCTACTATATATCGAATAGGTGCATCCGCAAGACCGCTGAGCCTTGCATTTTCCTTTGCCTGAGCCACCATTCCCTTTGCCGCATCAACGTGACATACCGACGCTCCCGCTTTTGCCGCGGCAACGGTCGCACCTCCCGTATATGCAAAAAGATTGAGGACCTTTATCGGTCTTTCCGCCTTTTTTATCAAGTCCGAGAACCAATCCCAGTTAGCCGCCTGCTCGGGAAAAAGTCCCGTGTGCTTGAAGCCCATAGGACGAAGAACAAATGTAAGATCTCCGTATTTTATATTCCATTGATCGCCCATCTTGTTTTTTACCCAGCCTCCGCCGCCATCGCGTGAGCGACGATATACGCCGTCAGCCTTTTTCCAAGCGGGATGAGCCGCCGCCCCCTTCCAGATTATCTGGGGATCGGGACGAACAAGAATATATTTCCCCCAACGCTCAAGACGTTCTCCGTCCGAGGTGTCGAGAAGCTCATAGTCTTTCCATTTTTCAGAATACCACATCTGTAAAGTAACTCCTTATTTGTTATAATAATCCGCAAGACGAGAACAGCCGCTGTGTGCATGGCAAACAGCAATAGCAAGAGCATCGGCCGTGTCATCAGGCTTCGGCGCTTCGCTAAGTCCCAAGAGCATAGTCACCATTGTGATAACCTGCTTCTTCTCGGCTCTTCCGTATCCGACAACCGCCTGTTTTACTTGAAGCGGTGTATATTCGTATATACCGAGATGAGCCTGCTCGCATATGAGAAGAATAACTCCTCTTGCCTCGCTTACTCTTATTCCCGTCGTTATATTTGTGTTGAAAAACAGCTCCTCTATCGCCACCTGTTCCGGACGATACTCTCTTATGATATTCGCCAATTCATCATAGATTTTTTTCAGACGAGCCTGCGTTGTCATTTCTTTTGGGGTAGTTATAGCACCGTATGCAAGCGTGCGGAATTTCGAGTTTTTATATTCAACCACTCCCCACCCTACAATAGCAAGTCCGGGGTCGATTCCCAGAATTATCATACCTTACCTCCAAAACAATACTCCATCTTATATTTTACCACAATTATTTATATATGTCAAACCTTTTTATCTATATTTATATATGAATATTATTAGAAATACAGTTTACAAATTGGGGAAAATGTGTTATACTGAATATATATTGTCAAAAACGGAGGAAAACGATGAATCCAAATATCCTCAAAATTTCGGTAGGCGATATCGTTGAAATGAAAAAAAAACATCCTTGCGGTTCAAAACTCTTTAAGATTTTGAGAGTCGGAAGCGATGTTCGCATAGAATGTCAAAATTGCGGCAGAGATTTAGTGCTTGACCGTTTGAAGCTTGAAAAAGCCGTAAAAAAAGTATTAAAAGGAGATCAAGATCTTGGATAACCAAAATATTACGTCAGTAAACGAAGATGTATCTACCGCAGAGCTTGATACGGCCAAAAAGACAAGCTTTTTCGCAAAGTTGCTTAAAAGCCCGTATCTATATCTTTCTTTAGCTTTTATACTGCCCGTTGTGATCATGTATATCATATATATTGCAATGGAGATACACCCGTTTGGCGAAAGCTCTGTACTTGTTCTTGACCTGAACGGCCAATACGTTTACTTTTTTGAGGCTTTGCGTAATTTTGTGCGTGGAGACGCAAGTCTGCTCTATTCCTTTTCACGTGCTCTTGGCGGCGAATTTATGGGAATGTACGCATATTACCTCGCAAGTCCCCTTTCCTATATTGTTGCGCTTTTCCCGACAGAAAGAATGCTCGAGGCTCTGCTATGTCTGTTCCTTCTTAAAACAGGTACTTGCGGTCTTACCTTCGGATATTATCTGCATAAAACGTCCAAAAAGATAAATCGCTCATCTGTCATTTGTTTTTCTCTTTTATACGCACTTTCCGCTTACTGTATAGTACAGCAGCACAACACCATGTGGATAGACTGTGTTATGTGGCTTCCTTTAGTCACACTTGGTCTTGAATCTCTTATAAAATATAAAAAATTCAAGATGTTCACTTTCTTCCTCGCCCTCTCTGTATTCAGCAATTTCTATATCGGATATATGGTGTGCATTTACGTCGCCATCTACTTTTTCTATTATTACTTTTCAACCAAAGAAAACAATCCCTTAAAAGAAAAAGGTCATTTTATATCCTCTCTTTGTCGTACTGTACTATATTCGGCTCTTGCCTGCGGTATGGCGATGCTCATTATCGCAACGGCTTACTATTCTCTTTCTATGGGTAAAAATGATTTTTCAAATCCTAATTTTTCTCCCGTATCACAGTTTGATTTTGTTGACCTTTTAACCAAATTCTTCCCCGGCTCTTATGATACCGTTCGCCCCGAGGGTTTGCCTTTTGTTTACTGTGGAATAATTACGCTCTTCCTTGTACCCATATATTTTCTTTCAAAAAAATTCAGTGCAAAAGAAAAGATTTTGGCCGGTGCTTTCATCGTGATCTTCGTTCTCAGCTTCTCGCTCAGCACCTCAGACCTCGTATGGCACGGTTTCCAGCGTCCAAACTGGCTCAACTACCGATACAGCTTTATGCTCTGCTTCTTCCTTTTGACACTATCTCATAAAGTCTTTGAAGAGATTGAGTCCTTCTCATCAAAGTTTTTCATCGGAATTGCGGCAAGTCTTTCTGTATTTTTAATGCTTGTTCAAAAGCTTGAATACGAGCATATGC
>JAFYLR010000041.1 GCA_017550115.1 Clostridia bacterium
CGGATCTATCGGAACAGGATTTATCGGAACACCTACCGCAGTATATAATGTTGATAAGAGCTCGTCAAGCATTACATTTAATGCAAAGATTCCTTTTGATCTTGAGTATTTCGTAATTGATAAGAATACTTATAGCACCGAAACTCTTGCTAATATGTTCAATTACAAGAGAATGCCTGATGATGTAACTGATATTACGATAAACACTATCAGTAAATCCTCTGTACACCAGGGCGAGAACAAGGATATCGCGCTTGTAGGCGTTTTGAAGAGTGATAAATACCTTGCGATCAGAGCCAAGGCTGATTCAACGACAAAATATACACCTACCATCATCTCGATCGCAACGATCGATGATGGTGTTAAGGGTGCAGATACCCCGTCCATCTCATTTGGTAGCACAAGCGGAATGGTTCAGATTTCGATTCAGGCTTCTGCTGACGCTGCAGGCAAGACATTTGAATACTACTATACAAATACCGAGCCTAAAACAACGGCTAATTATAATACCATCTTCAAGGGCAACGGTCCTTCCGGTTCTGTTACGATCACAAGCAGTGACACAGGCTCCCTTAAGACCTTTGAGGCAGGAAAGTGGCTTGACATGGCTGAATATAAGTATCTTGTATTCAGAGTTGTCAGCAGTACCGGCGAGAGCATGACCCCCGGTTATGTAACTCTTCCCACCATTTACAGAGCCAATGCGAGCATTACAGCGTCTCAATCTATTCAGGGACAGCTCAATGTTTCGCCCTGCGATACTGAAAAGTACACTGTTTATTGGTTCTATAGCAAGACACAGCTTACAGTCACAAAGGCTAACTTCTCTACTTCTTATAATTCTAACAGCTACTGCAGAGGATTTAAGAATGTTGAAGCTGCAAGCGCAGGTGCTGAACAGTACATTCAGACAGATTTCTCTCAGCCCACAGGAACGAATGCTACACAATATAAGTACATTTACGTTTGCCTGAAGGATGCTGCGGGCAAGTATTATCAGCCTGTTGAGCTTAAGGTTCCCGGAACATATACAGTAGGTGGATGATTTTTCACTCGGACTGCCGCTTTATGCGGCAGTCCTTTTTTGTCTAAAAGCGGTTTTAAAAGTGAACAATCGGAGAAGCCGTTTTTTGTCCAATATCCCCAATGGTTTTGTGTTTTTAAATAGTTTAAAAGGGGAAAAAACGACGATTTTTTTATATTTTGGCAAAAAAATTCGTAAAAATACAAAAAAACCTTTGACAAATGGATTAAAGTGGTGTATAATATAGCGTGTATATGTGTGCATAGGGGAATTGTGCGCTTTTTGCGACGCTTTTCACCTACAACATAGTGGAGATGTTTTATGCCAAGATTTTTTGTTTCAAAAGAAGATTTTGATTTTGAAAAAGGTAAGGTAGTTATCGTCGGAGAGGATGCAAGGCATATTTCCTTTTCGCTTCGCAAGGCTGTGGGAGATCGAATAACGGTTTCAAACGGTGTGGATGCGGAATACGACTGTGTTCTTGAGTCGTTTGATGGCGATAGGGTCGTGTGCGGGATAGAGAGCGAGAAAGTGCTTGAAACCGAGCCGCCTTTCATCGCTAAGATATATCAGGCTCTTCCAAAAGGCGACAAGCTTGATACTATCATTCAAAAATCCACCGAATGCGGTGCTTCCGACATCCTGCCCTTTGAAAGCGAATTTTGCATAGCAAAGGAAAAATCCGATTCTGCAGGCAGAAAACTTGAGCGCAGAAGACGAATTGCAGAAGAAGCGGCAAAGCAGTGCGGAAGGGGCAAGATCCCCGAGGTTCATCCGACGGTCGATTTTAAAACGGCTGTTCGTGAGGCTTCAAAAGCAGATATTCCTATCTTCTGCTATGAAGGAGAGGGAACTCTACCACTTTCGGAGCTTCTTTGCTCGGAAATCAAAAAGCTTGGCGATAAAAAACTTCCCGAAATTTCTGTTATTATAGGCTCCGAGGGTGGATTTTCTCCCGAGGAAGCGAATTTTGCAAAGGAAAACGGCATGCTTATGGCGGGTCTTGGCAGAAGAATACTTCGATGCGAGACCGTGGCGGGTTTTGTTCTTGCCTGTCTTGTCTATGAGCTTGAGCTGTGAGAAAATGGAGTATGGTTATGGCAAAAAAGGTAAATGACTCAAAAATCAAAAGAAACGAGGTGCTTTACTACAGAATGCTGATAGTACTTGTGGCACTCATTGCAGTTATCTTCAGCATTACTTATGTAACCCGCACCGCCGAAGGCAGTAATAGCTTTGCTCTTGAGGGGGCACCCATAACAGCTGTGATTTTTGCCGCATTGTGCGTGCCTGCGATCATATTTTATGCCGTGTGCCGTAAGAAGGGCGTAAATGAGAGAAACAGAGTTTTCTCAAGCGGCTATCTTCTTGGACTTTTGGTTTGGATAACATCTGTATTTGCTCTTTATGTTCCCCTCAGCTCAAGAGTTGCAATGGCTTACATAATTATTACAGCCGCTCTTTACTACATTTATTACATCTTCAAATTCGAATTTTTCGTTTTTTCTCTTTATGCTTCTCTCGGAGCAGCGTTGCTCCTTTCAATCAATTCTGCAGGCAAGATCGAACATATTATTTCTGCTGTCCTTGCTGTACTGCTCAGTGTTATAATGGTTTGTGCGGTTGTTGCAGATAAGAAAAAGCCATTTGAAATCAAGCTCGGAAAAAAATCCGTTAAGATCACTGACGGAAGCTTTACGGTCTCCCCCGTTGTTGTTCTTGCGCTCATAATGGTTCTTGGCTCGGTGCTCAGCTTTTTCCTTGCAAACGCAGCATTCTATTCGCTTGTGGTTCTCTTTGCGGCATACCTTGTCTTCACCATTGTGAACACGGTAAAGATGATGTAAAGGGCATCGCATTTAACTAAGATCTACTGAAAAACAAATCATGAGATAATAATTGGGAGAAAAGATATGTCTAACAGATTGTTTCAAAGCGTAATTCATCAGATGAAGGATGCGGTCGATCGCGTAATTGGCGTTATTGACGAAAATAACGTTATAATCGCTTGCTCCGAGCTTGTAAAGATCGGAGAGGTTATGCAGGGAGTCCGCGAAGAAATGGTCTATTCGGCGGAGGTCGTAACCGTTGGCGGCTATACATACAGACCCATTTCCGCCGGTGCAAAGGCAGAATACGTTATATTCGTTGAAGGCGAGGATAAGATGGCTGACAAATTCTCGAAGCTTCTCGCCATCGCTCTCGGCAATATCAAGAATTACTACGATGAAAAATACGATAAGGGTTCGTTTATCAAGAATATAATTCTCGATAATATCCTCCCTTGCGATATTTATATAAAGAGCAAGGAATTGCATTTCAATACTGATGAGAGCAGACTCGTTTTCCTCATTAAATTTGATGGAAAAACAGATGTTATGCCCTTTGAAATGCTCCAGAATATGTTCCCTGACAAGACAAAGGACTATGTGATCAGCGTTGGCGAGCATGACATAGTTCTCGTTAAGGATATGAAGCCCGGTACGGACACAAAGGAGATCGAAAAGATCGCAACAACCATTGCTGACACTCTCCAGACAGAGTTCTATGCAAAGGTCTCTATCGGTATTTCTACCATGGTAGATAATATCAAGGATCTTGCAAAGGCTTATAAGGAGGCACAGGTGGCTCTTGAGGTCGGTAAGGTATTCGAAACCGAAAAGAATATTGTAAGCTATGAAAATCTCGGTATCGGACGTCTTATTTATCAGCTTCCCACAACTCTTTGTGAAATGTTCCTTCAGGAGGTCTTCAAGAAGGGTGGATTTGAGTCTCTCGACAGAGAAACACTTCAAACAATTCAGGCTTTCTTTGAGAACAACCTCAATGTTTCAGAAACATCGAGAAAGCTGTTCGTTCACAGAAATACTCTCGTTTACCGTCTCGAAAAGATCAGAAAACTCACAGGTCTCGACCTTCGTGAGTTCGAGCACGCTATAACATTTAAGGTTGCCCTGATGGTTAAGAAGTATCTCAGCTCTAAGCCCGCTAAGCTCTGATAATACATTCATAGTGGCAGTAACAATGTGAAACATCATTATGAGGAACGCATTGTGTGCGTTCGTGTCGGTCTTTTCCGCATCCTCGCATACGCGTTCCTCGTTTTTTGTTCGCAGCATGCACTCTTCGGTGCTTGCTACAAAGAAAGAAAGGATTTGTAAGCTTAATGATAGAATTCAAAAACGTCAGAAGTATTTATAAAAGGAATAATCACGTGGCTCTTGATGACGTGAGCTTTAAGATTGATGATGGCGAATTCGTTTTCATCGTCGGTCACTCCGGTGCGGGAAAGACCACAATGACAAAGCTCCTTTTGCGCGAGATGGTTCCAAGCTCGGGATCTATTACGGTGAATAATTATAATTTGAAAAAGATGCCAAAATTCAAGGTTGCCAAATACCGCAGAAGTCTCGGCGTTGTTTTTCAGGATTTTAAGCTTTTCCC
>JAFYLR010000042.1 GCA_017550115.1 Clostridia bacterium
AAGGAGCTTATGCTCCGAATCGAAGCCGTTATGAAAAGAGTAAAGAGTTCTTCCTTCGGACACGAACGCAAAGAAAATGAAATTATAGAGCTTGATAACGGTGGATTGAAGGCTGATCTTAGTGCGAGACTTGTTTTTGTAAACGGCAAGCGAGTTGATATGTCTCCAAAAGAATACGATCTGTTTTTCTATATGCTACACAACAAAAATATTGCCCTGTCCCGTGAAAAACTATTGAGCGAGGTTTGGGGTTATGATTTTTACGGAGATGCAAGAACACTTGATACCCACATAAAGCTGTTGCGTAAAAGTCTCGGTGACTACAGCAGATATATAGTAACGCTAAGAGGCGTCGGCTATCGATTCGAGGTTTAGAATAATATGTTAAAAACAGAGTTTTCAAGCAAGGATATCAACAAAAAAACGAAATTCAAAGGATTTGGCATAAGGTGGACTCTCTTCGCCTTTCTTGCTCTTTTTATTGCTTTCGTTCTTTTGGTCGTATGGGTATTTCAGGTACTATTGCTCGAGCCATTTTACAAAAATGCAAAGATGAAGGAGATGCGTCTGACCGCCTCTATAATCGAAACAAATATAGAAAATGACGCTCTTGACCAAATAGCATATACTCACGCAGGAGATTATTCGATCTGCATACTTCTCTACAAAATAGAAAATAATCACGCAAACGAAATTCTCAGCTGCGAGATATCCAAAAGATGTATGATACATCATATGTCATCATCAAGTATAACAAGCTTATATAACGAAGCGGCATCAAACGGCGGCGAATATATAACCACAAAATCTCTTGACGCTTTTGCAAAGGGCGCTTCAAGCACCATATACGTCAAAAACTTTCAAACACACACAGAAAGATATACTCTGATGCTCAATTCCGAATTTGCTCCCGTCAGTGCAACGATAAAAACCTATGCAGCACAGTTCAAATGGGTATCTGTTATACTCGTATTGGGCGCGCTTATAATATCTCTTTTTATGTCTCGAATAATAACGAGTCCGATAGTTAAGCTAAATCGTTCGGTAAAAAGACTTGCTATGGGTGATTATAATGAAATTTTCAAGGGAAAAGGATACCGTGAAATAAGGGAGCTTTCAGATGCCCTGAATTACGCCTCTGAGGAGCTTTCAAAAAATGACCGTTTACAAAAAGAGCTTATAGCAAATATTTCACACGACTTGCGCACCCCTCTTACTATGATTCGTGGATATAGCGAAGTTATGCGAGACCTGCCGGGAGAAAACACACCCGAGAACGCACAGATAGTGATCGACGAAACAACGCGTCTCTCAGAGCTTGTCGGAGATATGCTCGATCTTTCAAAAATACAGTCCGGTTCAAGAAAAATAACCAAAGAGATCTTTAACTTCACAGAAACAATTCATTCCACGATGTCTCGATATGAAAAGCTGACCGAAAAAGACGGATATCAAATAGAGTTTTTATATGATGAGAGCGTCGAGGTATCTGCCGACAGAAATATGATGCTTCAGGTCATCTACAACCTCATAAACAACGCTATAAATTACACGGGCTCTAATAAAAAGGTTACCGTCATACAGAGCGTATCAAACGGAAAGGTTCGCTTTTCGGTCACCGACACAGGAAACGGAATTTCCGGCGAAGAGTTGCCGTTTATCTGGGACAGATACTATAAAATTGATAAGGTTCACCGCAGAGCAACCGTCGGCACAGGCATCGGACTTTCTATCGTTAAAAACATTCTTGAGGCTCACTGTGCCACCTATGGAGTTGAAAGCACATTAGGTTCTGGAAGCACCTTCTGGTTCGAGCTTGACATAATATAGACCGAGCGATAAACAATTCAAAAAAGAGGAGAGAGCAAAAAATTATTCTCTCCTCTTGTATTTAAGTGAAAAATATACTATAATATGATGTGATATAAACTTTATATGGGGAGATAGCGCAAAGCTGCTGCTTTTACTTGAGTTGAATAATAAAAAATTTATAAACAATAAGCTGATTTGTCCCGTTTGTCAAACGCCGCTTGAGCTTGATGAGAGCGCAAAGAGCTTTATATGCAAAAAAGAAAACAAACCGCACTGTTTTGATATATCCTCTGCAGGTTACGTCAATCTTGCTCTCGGACACGCAGGCGGCGGAGATTCAAAGGAATGTGTAAAAAGCCGTTCTGAATTTCTCGGATGCGGACATTATAAACCAATATCGGACAAGCTGAACGATCTCGCTCTTAAATATATCGAAAAAGACTCAAGTGTGCTTGACGCAGGCTGCGGAGAGGGTTATTATACCCTTTCTCTCGCAAAGGAACTTTCGTCCGAGGGGTGCGAGAACTCTATGGTTGTCGGTATAGACCTCTCGAAATACGCAGTTGAGCAGGCTGCCAAAACAGCAAAGCGTTCCGAGGTCGAAAATCTCATATATGCCGTTTCAAGCATTTATGAGCTTCCTATGCCTGATATGTCACTTGGCGGCGTCGTAAGTCTGTTTGCACCCTGCCCCGCAAAAGAATTTCACCGAGTTCTGAAAACGGACGGCATACTTATTGTCGCCTCGGCAGGAGAGAAGCACCTGATGGGCCTCAAAAAAGCTCTTTACGATAACGTTTATACAAACGAGACTCGTGCAGACACTCCAAACGAAGAATTATTTAGTCTGCTCGACACTCATTCGGTCTCCTACAAAATAGAACTTACCTCAAATAAGGAAATAACAGACCTTTTTGCTATGACTCCTTATTTTTACAGGACTTCTCTCTCAGACAAGCAAAAGCTTGAGAAAATGGAGCATCTCATCACCGAAGTTGAAGTCGATTTTTCAGTTTACAGAAAGAATGGTTAAAAATATGAAGCTTTCACTATGTATTCCGATGTATAACGAGGCATCAATAATAGAGAAAACCGCAAAGGAGCTCTCCGCTTATATGGAGCAGACCTTTGGCGGCTCGGATTATGAAATAATTTTCTCTGACGACGGCAGTCTTGATGGCAGTGCGGATCTCGTGAACGCACTTTCTCTTCCGAACGTACGTACTGTTGGATATTCCGACAACAGAGGTAAAGGCTGTGCAGTCCGCACCGCCGTTCTGGCATCTGTGGGCGATATCGTTATGTTCACCGATGCAGATCTTGCATACGGAACGTCGGTTATAAAGTCAATGACAGACGCGCTTATCGCCGCTCCCGACGCCTCTATGGCTATCGGATCCCGAAATCTTTCGTCAAACGGATATGAGGGATATACATTTTTGAGAAAAATTGCGTCAAAAGCATATATAAAGGTGCTTTGCATAGCAGGCGGATTTAGCCTCTCCGATTCTCAATGCGGCTGTAAAGCATATCGAGGGGATATTGCCCGTAAGATTTTTGCGAGATGCAAAACCGACGGATTTGCATTTGATTTTGAGACTATTCTGAGAGTACAAAAGGCAGGCGGAAAAATAATAGAAGTTCCCGTCAAGGTCGTAAACCACAGAGAGTCCAAGGTCAATGTTATGAGGGACACCTTCAAAATGTTAGGCGACCTTAGGAAAATAAAAAAGAATATAAAAAACGAAGAGCCTTAAGGTTACAGAACAAAAGAACGGTCACGCATCGCGTGACCGTTCTTTTGTTATTTCAAATTACTTCTTAAGAGAAACAGCTTCCTTTGCCTTTGCTACAAGTGCGGCGGGTGTAAGTCCATACGCTTCAAGCAACGCGGGAACAGTTCCGGATCTGCCGAAGCAGTCGTTTGTTCCAACGCGAAGAACGGGTACGGGGCAAGCTTCGCCAACAACCTCAGCGACAGCCGAACCAAGTCCACCGATTATGTTGTGTTCTTCAGCGGTAACGATCGCACCTGTCTTCTTTGCCGCGTCAATTATAATGTCACGGTCGATGGGCTTGATGGTATGAATGTTGATAACTCTTGCGTCTATTCCTTCAGAAGCAAGTATTTCTCTCGCCTCAAGTGCCATCGAAACCATAAGTCCCGTTGCAACTATTGTAACGTCCTTGCCCTCTGCAAGATTTACGCCCTTTCCTATCTCAAACTTATAGTCAGCGTTTACATTAAAGACGGGAGTTGCAAATCTTCCGAATCGCATATAAACAGGCTCGTTATAATTGATGACCGCCTCAACTGCCGCTCTCGCTTCAATAGCGTCCGCAGGGTTTATTATAGTCATTCCGGGAATCGTACGCATGATCGCAATATCCTCAAGGCACTGATGCGTCGCTCCGTCCTCACCAACTGTGATTCCTGCATGAGTTGCACCTATTTTGACAGGAAGATGGGGGTAACCGATAGAGTTTCTGATCTGCTCAAAAGCTCTGCCTGCCGCAAACATTGCAAAAGAAGAAGCGAACACAGCCTTCCCCGTTGCCGCAATTCCTGCCGCAACCGACATCATATTTCCTTCAGCGATACCGCAGTTAAAGAAACGATCGGGAAACTTTTTCTTAAATACACCTGTTTTTGTAGCAGCGGCAAGATCCGCATCGAGAACTACAAAGTCATATTTATCGCCAAGCTCAGCCAAAGCCTCGCCATAAGCTTCTCTTGTGGCTTTCTTTTCATAGTTTATCATAATGCGTCTCCTCCCCTCAGGCGTTAAGCTCGGCCTTCGCCTGCTCAAACTGTTCGGCATTCGGAGCCGAACCATGCCAGCTTACGTTGTTTTCCATAAAGGAAACTCCCTTGCCCTTGACAGATTTTGAAATTATCGCAGTCGGCTTACCTTTACAAGCCTTTGCAGCTTCAAAAGCCGCTTCTATCTGCTCAAAATCGTGTCCATCGATAGTTATAACGTTATATCCGAAAGCTTCAAGCTTTTTATCGAATGGTGTCGGGTTCATAACCTCGGTAACAGGACCGTCTATCTGAAGTCCGTTAAAGTCTATGATAACACAGAGGTTGTCCAATTTATAATGAGAAGCGAACATTGAAGCCTCCCAAACCTGTCCCTCTTCACTCTCGCCATCACCAACTATAGTATAAACTCGATAATTCTTGCCGTCAACCTTGGCTGAGAGCGCCATACCGCAGGCTGCGGAAATTCCCATTCCGAGAGAACCGGTACTCATATCAACACCGGGAGTATTCTTCATATCCGGATGTCCCTGAAGAAAACTGTCAACCTTTCTCAAGGTTTTAAGCTGTGATTTATCGAAAAATCCTTTTTCAGCTAAAGCTGCATAAAGAGCGGGGGCCGTATGTCCCTTTGAGAGAACAAAACGGTCGCGGTCCTCCCATTTCGGATTTTTGGGGTCAACGTTCATTTCCTCGAAATACAGATACGCAAGTATATCCGCAATAGAAAGCGAGCCGCCCGGATGTCCCGATTTTGCGTTATAGACGCCCTCAAGCGCTCCTAAACGAATATTGCGAGCAATATCTTTCAGTTCATTTATTCTGGAAAGCTTCATGAAATATGTATCCTCCAAACAATTTTATCCTCTAAATAATTATAATGAATATATGTATTTTTGTCAATATAGCCCGAAAAAACATTGTCGAAAAACAGGCTGATTTTTATTTCATTCTTATCAAGGTACGAAGTCCCTCTCCGAGAGCCGCACAAAACTCCTGTGCTTCTTCCAAAGAGTTCTCGGGGCAAAGGCTTATACGTATCGAACAGTCTGCTTCCTTCGGGGAAAGTCCAAAGGCTATAAGAGACGAGCTTGGGGTGCTCGAATGTGAAGAACATGCCGATCCGCTTGACACGAATATTCCCTTTGAGGAAAGAAAATGCAGCATCGTTTCGCTCTTTATTTTCGGGAGCGTAATATTTAGAATATGCGGTGCCGCCTTAAATGGAGAATTTACTCTTATTTCCGTCGGAAGTGATGCAATTATATGCTCTCTCACATTACTCATCTGCTCTATTGATTCATCTAAACGTTCAAAGCCTGCCCTTGCCGCCGCACCAAAGCCGGAGATCCCTATCGTGTTCTCCGTTCCCGAACGTAAACCAAATTCCTGTCCCCCTCCAAGAATATGCGGCACTATCTTTTTGGCTTTTATTATCTCGGGGGCAATATAGAGTGCTCCGACTCCTTTAGGACCGTGAATCTTATGCGAACTTACACTTATCAAATCTGCACCAAGATTTGAAACGCTGAAACGTATCTTCAAAAATCCCTGCACCGCATCGCAATGCGTCACAACATACGGACTTTGCTCTTTGACTATCTTAAATGCTCTTTCCACGTCATACAAAGCGCCCGTTTCATTGTTTACCATCATAAAACTTGCAAACAAAGTGCCCTTCGCCTCGTGTTTTAACATATCAAGATCAAGCTCCCCGCCGCGAGTTGAAATCCTTACCACCTTAAATCCGCTTTCCTCAAGCTTCTTTGCAGGATTCTCAAGTGAGGGGTGTTCGCTGTCGGTGATTATTATTTTATTCGCTTCCCTGCGTGCTTTTGCAAATGCACTTCCGAAAATCGCCAGGTTATTTGCCTCAGAGCCGCCTGAGGTGAATATAAGTCGGGCATCTCGAAGTGAACGGACACCAAGTGCTACCGCTACGTTTTCTCTGGCTTCCTTTATCAATTTTTCCGCTTCAAGACCTGCTGAATGGAGCGACGAAGGATTGCCATAGATGTCCATCGCAGAGATCATAGCAGACTTTGCCGCATCAGAGAGTGCCGTTGTGGCACTGTTATCAAGATATATCTTCTTCATTTTATCTGAAAACAAATTCGCTTATTGTTTTTTCTACGTCTTCGAGGTGACTGTCATAGCTTTCTGCGGTCGATGTGTATGTAAAGACATAGAACATATTGTTATGAACGGTAATTATCTGCATAAATTTGTAGCTTACAGTATCTATTTCTGCCGAGAAAACATATTTGAACGCCGCCTTGCCTCCGAAAACGATCTGTGCATCTTCTTCAACTATGCTTAAATTTTTATAAGTTTCACCATAGCTTGATTTGCAAGCCTGCCAATAGTCGTCGATACTTGCCATATCTTCCTCGGGGTAAAATGAATTCATAATAACGCTTGACCTGTCGGCACTTGAATAATATGCACCGTATATACCATTCTCGCCCGTTACGTTCCAGCCGCCCGGAACAAAAAGCTTATATGCAACCTCGTTCCCCGACGCTATCTGCATACCCTCGGGAATGTCGCTCTTGTTTGCACAAGCAACAAAGCAAACGCAAAATGCCAAACACAAAATAATAGCCACGATCTTTTTCATTTTACTACCTCTTTTCATATTCCCTTTACTTTGAGCATCGCTTCCGCTGCCGAAAGAATTCCTATTTTTCCACTCTCATAGGTAAGTCCACCCTGAAAATAAGCTGTATATGGCGGACGCAAAGGCCCGTCTGCACTTATCTCTATTGACGACCCTTGAGTAAACGCCCCCGCCGCCATTATTACCTTGTCCGTATATCCCGGCATCTCCCAAGGCTCAGGTGACACAAAGGAATCTATGGGCGAGCCTGCTTGAATACCTTGGCAGAACGCTATAAGTCCCTCGGGCGTACCCGTAATTATCTGTTGAATTATATCGCTTCTGACCTCTCTCCAGCTCGGCTCAACGTTATATCCCAGTGCCTCAAAAACGTATGCTGCCAGGTGCGAGGTTTTGAGTGCCTGTGCGACGGTGTGCGGAGCGTAGAAAAGTCCTTTATAAAAGCTTTTGTTAAGTCCGAGCGTCGCTCCTACCTCTGTTCCTGTTCCGACCGAGGTCAAACGGTAGGACGCAAGCTCAACCGCTCTTGCTTTTCCTGCTATATATCCCCCGACCTCTGCCATACCGCCGCCGGGGTTTTTTATAAGAGAGCCTATAACAAGATCAGCACCGAGCGCTGTGGGTTCAAGCGTTTCGACAAATTCTCCGTAACAGTTGTCAACAACAACGTAGGTTTCGGGAGAAATCTTATGTACAAACTCGGAAAGCTCTCCGATCTCTGCAACGGTCAGGGTGCGACGGTTAAGATACCCCTTTGAGCGCTGCACCCATACCACCTTAGCCTTTGATCCAAGTCTTAAAAGAGTTCTCTCGATCTCGTCAAAATCAAGCTTCCCTTCCTTTAGTTCTATCTGTTCGTACCCAATTCCGAAATCACGCAAAGAACCGTTTCCCGCCTGACCCTCTATTCCTATGACCTCTTCAAGCGTGTCATAAGGCTTTCCCGCAACCGAGATCATAACGTCGCCGGGACGAAGCAGACCAAACATTCCGATAGTGAGTGCATGAGTGCCGTTTACTATATTGTGACGAACGAACGCTTTCTCCGCACCCATAACGTCTGCCCATATCTCATCAAGCGTGTCTCGTCCTCTATCGTCGTATCCATACCCGCTTGTCGGGTTGAACATAGCCTCGGAAACTCTGTGTTCCCTGAAGCTGTCCATGATTTTATTTGTATTCTCAAAAGCGATATTGTCTATTCGCAAAAAATGCTCTTTTAGTTTTTCCTCCGCTTCCTTTGCAAGATTTATAACTCTTTCGGAAAACTGCATTTCTGGTAACCCTTTCTCTTCAAAAATCCTTTGTTTTTGCTTCTTATAGCTCCATCTCAAAAAAACGGCGGTAAAGCTCGCTCATTTTTTTATCCTTGCTTGACACAAATTCGATATTTCCTTTTTGTGTGGACCTATTTTCAAGCCCTGCTTCCTTTATTCTGCGTACAGCTTCTTTTGCCGTGCCGAATCCTCCGTCAAAAATTTTCGCACCCGGCAGTATTTCTTCTATATGTCTGCGTATGAACGGATAGTGAGTGCAACCAAGCACCACAGAATCCGCATCTAAAAACGGCACCAAGCAATTCTTCAAATATTCCTTTATCTCGGTGGAATTTATATCTCCCGTCTCTATCATCTCCGCCAGACGCGGACAAGGCAAGGGTATAATTTCAGCTCTGCCCTCATATTCGCCGATAAGACGTGCAAATTTTGCCTGAGATATCGTGACGGGGGTTGCCATAACGATAATTTTCGAGCTTCCGTCCGTCTTTGAGAGTGTCTGCTCGCCATATATTACGGCAGGCTTTATCGCCGGCTCTATCCCAACTATCGGAAGAGTCGGATACATTCCCCTCAGGTCTCTAACGGCAGCACTTGTCGCCGTGTTACAAGCTACAACAAGAGCTTTTGCACCTATACGGAGAAGATTTTCGACATTTGAAAACGTAAGCTCTCTGACAAGCTCAGGGGATTTTTCACCGTACGGAGCATTCTCCGAATCTCCGTAATAAAGTATATTCTCATTCGGCGCAAGAGCGGCGAGTTCTCTGAGAACGCTAACCCCTCCAATACCCGAATCAAAAACGGCTATCGGCCTTTCGTTATCTTTCATTTCTGATTTTTCCTTTTCAAAAATCATTTACTATACACTTGAAGCGGTTTCCTCGCTCCTCGAAATTCACAAAAGCATCAAAGCTCGCACAAGCGGGAGACAGAAGCACTATATCTCCATTCTCCGCCTCGCTTCTTGCCGCCTTTACCGCTTCCTCAAAATCTTTTTTCTCTATGACAGGAAGCTTTTCCGCTTCGAACGACGGACAAGCAAGAAGTGCCGCCATAATCTTAGGTGCTGTCGCACCTGTAAGGACAACCTTTTTTGCTCTATCGCAAAGAGCTGTCGCCAGCGGTTCAAACGGAATGTTCTTATCGTAACCCCCGCATATAATTATCGGCTTTTGCGCCAGGGCCGAGAGTGCCGCCGCAGTCCTCGAAGGACTTGAATCTATTGAACTGTTGTAATATTTAACCCCGTCAAGCTCACGCACAAACTCAAGTCGATGGGCAACACCCCCAAACGTCCTTGCGACCTCCGCCACGGTTTCGTTTGAAACGAGTCCCCTCGTTATCGAGATCGCCGCCATATAATTTTCAACGTTATGTCTGCCCGGAAGCTTTATTTCGTCGGTCTTTATTATCTTTTCCTTAGTTTTCCCGTCCGAAAACGTGATATACCCGTCTTTCTCAAATATCGCACAAGCATTATCCTTTCCTTTTGTTACCGAAAGAAAGTCTGTTTCAACAGAGGAAAAGAAGGTCACCCCAATCTCTGCCTTGCTGCCTATCATAGCACTCAACTCATTTTCTGCATTGACCGTAAGATGCTCTATCGGCTTATGCTTGCAAATATTGCATTTTGCTTCTGTATATTCGTCCATACCTGTGTGCCAATCCAAATGATTTGGTGTGATATTAGTTATTATCGCACGTTTTGGAGAGCGACGCATGGTATGTAACTGAAAGCTCGAAAGCTCAACCACCGCAAAATCGTTTTCCGTCATATCATCGACGTACTGCAGAAGTGGCGTTCCTATGTTGCCACCCACCCAGACTCTGCCTTTCCCGTTTTTTGCAAGCTCGGCTTCGAGCATTTTGTATGTAAGGGTTGTAGTTGTAGTTTTTCCGTCACTTCCCGTTACCGCAAGAACTGTTGCGGGAGTAAGCTCAAAGAAAAGCTCCATTTCAGAGGTAAGAAGAGCCCCTTTGTTGCACGCTTTCTTTATCTGCGGAAGATCGGGACGTATTCCGGGAGCTCTGAAAATAACGTCTTCCGTTATGTCTTCAAGGTATGCGTCGCCCAAGATCAGCTCCACACCCTTCTCCTCAAGCTCCTTTGAATGAGGCATAAGCATCTCAAAGCTTTTCTTGTCACGAGCTGTCACTCTCGCCCCTCTGTCAAGCAGATATTTAATAAGCGGACGGTTTGACACGCCGATACCAAGAACTGTGACTCTACCGTTCTTTATTTTCTCGTCAAGCAATTCACAAAGCCCCATAATTTCCTCCGAAAAATCTATTCCTTAGTATTATATAACAAAACCGCATATTATGCAAGTAAATTACCCTATTTTATTTCTTTTTATATGCAAAAAGGACGGCTCACATGAGCCGTCCTTTATTTATAAACTTTAATTACTCAGCTTTCTCTTCCGAGGCATCCTTTTTGCCCGAAAGCATGATGTTGACAAGAATACCGAGAATAAGAGCACAAGCAATAGCGGTAATAGTAACCTTACCGATAGACATAGCCATTCCGCCGATACCTGAGATAAGGATAACGGATGCTGTGAAAAGGTTAGCGTTGTTTTCAAGGTCTACCTTCTGAATCATCTTAAGACCGGAAACTGCGATGAAGCCGTAGAGAGTGATGCAAACACCGCCCATTACGCAGCCGGGGATCGAATCAAGGAATGCAACGAAGGGAGAGACGAAAGAAATAAGAACTGTCATTATAGCGGCTGTTGTAATAGTTACAACAGAAGCGTTTCTTGTGATTGCAACACAACCAACAGACTCTCCGTATGTCGTGTTAGGACAACCACCAAAGAGTGCACCTACAAAGGAACCAACGCCGTCACCGAGAAGTGTTCTGTGCAGACCGGGATTCTCAAGAAGATCGCTTTCGATAATGGAGGAAAGGTTCTTGTGGTCAGCGATGTGCTCTGCGAATACAACAAATGCAACGGGAACGTAAGCAACAGCTACTGTTGCAAGGTAGGAAATTTTGAAATCGCCCACGCCCTTGAAAGCCTCAAGGAATGTGAATTCGGGAACTGCAAGGAATGTGCTGAGAGTAACGCCTTCAGCAACGAGAGCCTTGAAGGGAGCAAAATCAATTATCATAAGGTCAGCATTGCTTGTAGCCATACCGATAAATGTAAAGATAAGACCTACAACATAACCTGCAAGGATACCGATAATGAAAGGTATGAGTTTAGCCATCTTCTTACCGTATGTAGAAACGAGAACTACTACTGCAAGAGTAACGATAGCACAGATAAAAGATACCCAGATGTTTGTAGTCATAACGAAGCCGTTGCCATCGTGAGGTCCGTAGGAGAATACGTCGTTTACAGCAGCGCCTGCAAGTGAAAGACCGATGAGCGCAACTGTAGGACCGATAACTACGGGGGGCATAAGCTTGTTGATCCAGTTTACACCTGCGATCTTAACTACGATCGCGAGAACTACATAAACAAGACCTGCAAAAGCAGCACCGATTATAAGGCCAAGATATCCGAGAGCGCCGTTACCGACAGCACCTGCAAACGCTGCAAGCATAGAACCGATAAATGCGAAGGATGAGCCAAGGAATACAGGGCTTCTGAATTTTGTGAAAAGCTGATAGACGATAGTTCCCACACCTGCTCCGAAGAGAGCGGCGGAAGCTGTCATACCGTTACCTACGATAGCAGGAACGGCGATAGTTGCTGCCATTATCGCAAGCAACTGCTGGAATGCAAATACGAGCATCTGAGGAAATTTCGGTTTGTCTTTAACACCGTAAACGAGTTTCATGATACTGTCCTCCGTTTTTTGTCTTTTCTTGTAAAACCAAGACACTTCCCGTTTTTTCGTAAAAAACGCCAAAACAATGAATTATCGTCACTGTTTCGGCGCAAAAATTATGCTTTCTGTCTCCTATTTCAGCACTTTTACGCATTTGCCGTTTCAGTGTCTCAGGATATCTCCCTTATTTTATCACACAAAACGACAAAAGTAAAGTAGAAAAGACATTTTTCTTGTCCGAAAACTCTGCCAATTTTTTCGCTTTATTTTTGTGCAAATTGTCACAGTCGAAAAATTCGGTTGACAAGCGATGTTCTTTGTTTTATAATATTATAAGTAAAGTTTTATTGCAAAGACAGGTAGGAGATTAGGATATGCAAAGCAATCTGCTTATGACGATCAAAGGCCGAATGCCGACATTTTCAAAGGGGCAAAAGCTTATAGCAAACTATATAATCGAGCATTACGAAAAAGCTGCCTATATGACAGCCTCAAAGCTCGGCTCTCTTGTCGGAGTCTCAGAATCGACCGTTGTTAGATTTGCAAATGAGCTTGGGTTTGAAGGGTATCCCGAATTTCAGCGTTCTCTGCAGGAATTTATACGCAGTATGCTCACCTCCGTTCAGAGAATCGAAGTAACAAACGACCTTATAGGCGACGGAGATATGCTTGAAAAGGTTCTGCTCTCAGATGCGGAAAAAATACGGCATACGCTCGAAAATATCGACAGAAAATCCTTTGCCGAGGCAGTAAAAAAGTTAACGACAGCAAAGAATATCTATATAATAGGCGTTCGTTCATCATCTGCTCTTGCGGTATTCCTTAATTTCAATCTGCGAATGGCTTTCTCAAACGTTCACCTTGTTCAAACAACCTCACGCAGTGAGATGTTTGAGCAGATCATGCACCTAAAAAATGACGACGTTATGTTTGCAATAAGCTTTCCCCGCTATTCAAAGCGTATAATAAACGCAGTTGAGTACGCAAAAGAGGTTGGAGCCGACGTTATCGCACTTACCGACAGTAAAAGCTCACCCATTGCCGCATATGCGGATCAGCTTCTTTGTGCCGAGAGTGATATGGTATCATACGTTGACTCGCTCGTCGCACCTCTCAGCATTATAAACGCAATAATAGTAGCAGTCGCAAGAGAGAGACAGGAACTTTTCAGCGAACAGCTCAAAAAACTTGAAACTATTTGGGAAGAATACGATGTATATAAAAAAGACGATATCTGATGCCGCAAAAATCGCCGTTATCGGCGGCGGTGCCGCCGGCATGATGGCGGCGGCAAAGGCAGCGGAGCTTGGTGCCGCCGTTACTCTTTTTGAGAGAAACGATCGTATGGGAAAAAAACTGCGGATTACGGGAAAAGGCCGTTGCAACGTAACGAACAACTGTTCGTTTGACGAGTTTTTTGCGAATATTCCTCGCAATCCCCGCTTTTTATATGCGGCATACAGTAATTTTTCTGCCGCTGACACAATATCTTTCTTTGAAGATGCGGGAGTTCCGCTCAAAACTGAAAGAGGAAACAGAGTTTTTCCCGTATCGGATAAGGCTGCGGACATCGTTTCCGCTTTACTTAAAAAATGCCGCGAAAACAAATGCGAAATAAAGAACGAGCGAGTTCGACATATCATAGCGGAAAACGGCATTATTCAAGGCATCGAGACCTCCTCGAGAAAATATGATTTTGATACAGTTATTCTCTGTACAGGCGGCAGATCCTATCCGCTTACAGGCTCGGACGGTGACGGCTACCGTATGGCACGTGATCTTGGTCACAAAATAACGGAAATAGTGCCCTCTCTTGTGCCGATAGTTGAAGACGGACACCTCTGCTCTGCTATGCAAGGACTTTCGCTCAAAAACGTAAAATTATCTATAATCAACAATATAAGTGGCAAGGTCATCTTTAACGATTTTGGCGAGCTTATGTTCACCCATTTCGGACTCACAGGGCCGCTGGTGCTCAGTGCATCGGCTCATATGCGTGATATCGAAAAAGGAAAATATACGGCTGAAATAGACCTCAAGAGTGCGCTTGACGAAAAAACGCTTGATGCAAGGATAATATCCGACTTTGCGAAATACAATAACAAGGACTTTATAAATTCTCTCGACAGCCTGCTTCCGCAAAAAATGATAGAGACGGTCGTCTCTCTCTCGGGAATAGATGCAAGAAAAAAAGTCAATTCAATAACAAAAGCAGAGAGAAAGGCTTTGGTTGAACTTCTAAAGCATTTCAGAATTCCGTTGCTTAAATTCAGACCTATAGACGAGGCAATAATAACCTCGGGCGGTGTTGACGTAAAAGAAATAAACCCAAAAACGATGGAGTCCAAATTGATCTCGGGGCTTTATTTTGCAGGGGAGATAATCGACGTTGACGCATACACCGGCGGTTTCAATTTGCAGATAGCGTTCTCAACTGCTGCTCTTGCGGCAGAGAATGCGGCGAAAAGTATATAAAAATGATAAAAAGAGGTAATAAAAATGATAAAAATAGCAATCGACGGTCCGAGCGGATCGGGAAAAAGCAGCGTTGCAAAGGCGGTTGCCGCAAAACTCGGCATCGTCTATGTCGATACGGGTGCACTTTACCGCAGCGTTGGATATTTCGTTCGCACAAAGGACACAGATCCGCACGACGCAGAAAAGGTAGAGGCTCTTCTTCCACTCATAACTCTTGATGTACGCTATGAAAATGGCGTTCAGTGCGTTTATCTGAACGGCGAAAATCTCGGCGATAAAATAAGACAGCCCGAGATCTCAATGTATGCATCAGCCGTCTCAGCGATCCCTGCAGTACGTGAATTTCTGCTTGAAACGCAAAAATCCATTGCGAGAAAAAACAGCGTTATCATGGACGGCAGAGATATAGGCACGGTTATTCTGCCCGATGCCGACGTGAAGATATTTATGACAGCTTCAAACGAAGCAAGAGCACTCCGCCGTTATAAAGAGCTTTCCGAAAAGGGTGTTGAAGTAAAATACGAGGACGTTTTGCGCGAAATGATAGAAAGAGACGAAAACGACCGTTCACGTGCCGTCGCTCCGGCCGTACCGGCAAAGGACGCAATAATGTTCGACAATTCGGAATATAGCCTTGAAGACAGCATAGACTACGTTATAAACATCATCAAAGAAAAAACAGGTAAGACCGAATGAGAAAATCATATAAAAGATTTCACACTTTGTTTTCGGGAATTTTGCGTTTTATTCTCGGAGTTAAGGTCAGCGGTCTTGAAAACGAACCTGAAAGTAGCGGTATTCTCGTGTGCGCTAATCACGTAACTCTGCTTGATCCGATTTGTATAAGTGCGGCTTTGCACAAAGTCGAGCCTTATTATATGGCAAAAAAGGAGCTTTTCAAGATCCCAATACTTAAAAGTCTTCTAAAAGCATTCGGTGCATATCCGGTCAATAGAGGAGCAGGAGATCTCGGGGCTATTCATAAAACGATAGATATGCTCCGAGACGGATATTGCGTTGGAATTTTTCCACAGGGCACACGTTGTCGAGGAGTTGCTCTTGAGGACACAAAATTCAAAAACGGAGCTGCTCTTATCTGCTCCAAAATATCAGTTCCGGTATTGCCTATATGTATAAAGGTAAAAAATAATCGTTGGCGTCCCTTCAGAAAAATGCACGTTTTCATAGGGAAACCTATAACTGCGGCGGAGCTTGCTTTTGACGAAAATGCCCCAAGAGGCGAAGAGCTCGCACGTATAACCAACATCATTTATGAGCGTATTCTTTCTCTTGGAGAGGAAAAGGGCAAATGAAAAACAATTCAAAGATAATCGTTGCCGAGAATGCCGGATTTTGTTTCGGAGTCAAACGTGCAACAGATACGCTCGAGGAAGCGATAGAGAACTCGGGTAAAAACGTTCGTATTTTCACTCTCGGACATATAATACACAACACGATTTATAATAACGATCTTCTCGAGAGAGGCGTTTGCGTTCTTGAGGAGGACGATATTGAAAATATTGCCGCAACGGCTATGCAAGACTCTCCTGTCAAGGTTTTTGTGAGAACTCACGGCGTGACAAAAGACATTCACGACAGGCTGAAAAAATGCGCTGATGAAAATTCATTTTTCACCTTTGTTGACTGCACTTGTCCCTTCGTTACAAAAATACACCGTCTTGCTGATGAACATTCAAAAGAAGACACGGTTTTTGTCATAATCGGAGACCCTAAACACCCCGAAGTTCGAGGCATAGTCAGCCATTGTAAACACGAATTTCGTGTTTATAAATCATCAGATGAGCTAAAAAGGGCTTTTGAAGAAGATGATATGGGTATTTTCAACAAAAAAAGCGTTGTTTTAGTGGCTCAAACGACTCAAAACTTGGGCGAATGGCACAAAACTCAAAATATTCTCAGAAAGCTCTGTACAAATTCGATAATTTTTGATACAATATGTAATGTTACGGAAATCAGGCAACTTGAAGCACAAAAACTCGCGAGTGTCTGTGATTATATGATTGTCATTGGCGGAAAAGACAGTTCCAATACTGCCAAACTTACCGAAATATGCAAGAATATCTGCAAGAACACCGTCTGGGTTGAAAACGCCGACGGGCTGCACGAACTGATTCCTCCCACAGCAAAAAAAGTGGGGATAGCAGCGGGGGCTTCTACGCCGCCCCGCATAATAGAGGAGGTACATAAAACCATGAGCACAAAAATTGAAAACTTTGAAGAAATGCTCGAAGAATCGCTTTGCAAAACTTTAAATACAGGAGATACCGTTACAGGAATCGTCACAGCCGTTTCCGCTGCCGAGCTTCAGCTCGATATCGGATACAAGGTAACAGGCGTTATCAAGGCTGAACAGATCACAGACGATCCTTCACAGAGCCTTAAAGATATGTTCAAGGTCGGTGACGAGGTTGAGGCTTTCGTTATCCGTGTAAGCGATATAGAGGGAATCGCAGAGCTCTCCAAGAAGCGTGTTGATTCCGATAAGAACTGGGGCGAGATCGTTGCCGCTTATGAAGCTAAGACAGTCCTTGAAGGTAAGGTTATCGAAGCCGTTAAGGGTGGCGTTGTTGCTCTCGCAGGTGCAACAAGAGTATTTATCCCCGGCGCACGTTCCGGTGTTCCGAAGTCCGGAGATCTCAGCACTCTCGTTGGTACAACAGTTAAGTTCAGAATCATCGAGGTTAAGGAATTCGGCCACAAGGCTTACGGCTCTATAAGCGATATTCTCCGCGAAGAGAGACAGGCAAGAGAGGCTGCTTTCTGGGCAACCGTTGAAGAAGGTAAGCGCTATAAGGGAACCGTTAAGAGCATGACTACTTACGGCGCTTTCGTTGATCTCGGCGGTGTTGACGGTATGATACATACAACAGAGCTTTCTTGGAAGAGAATCAAATCTCCCGCAGAGGTCGTTTCTATAGGCGACGAGGTTGAGGTTTACGTAAAAGCTCTTGACGTTGAGAAAAAGAGAATTTCCTTGGGTTATAAGACCGAGGAATCAAATCCTTGGAAGATATTCACAGATAAGTATCAGGTAGGCGATATCGCTCCCGTTAAGATCGTTAGCATGATGCCCTTTGGTGCATTTGCCGAGGTGGTTGACGGCGTTGACGGACTTATCCACATCTCAAATATCGCACTTGAGAGAATTGCTAAACCTGCAGACGTTCTTGAGATCGGTCAGGTCGTTGACGCAAAGATCATCGAGATCGATTACGAAAAGTGCAAGGTAAGCCTTTCTATCCGTGCATTGCTTGAGGAAACAAAGGCAGCTGAAGAGGCTATGCCCGAGGATTATGCAGCAGAAGAGGTTGAAGCAACCGAAGAAGCTGTTGAAGAGCAGTAATATATAACAAAATATAAAAAGGCTGTTGCTCGAATGAGCAACAGCCTTTTTATATCTAAAACGATTTACTTGTATTACGCCTGTATTATCTTATCTCTACTCCACCAAATATGCTTGTGGAATTTATGTAAACGGTAACGCTATTTTCATCCTTGTTTATATGCTGCTTGTGGTCAGTGCCGCCAAAAATGCTCACTGAATTCACCTTTACGTTAACGTTTTCCGGCAGATATATATCTACACCACCGAAAACCGCAACGGCGTCAATAACGCAGTCACGTTCAATGATCGCACCGCGAAGGTCACACTCAACTCCGCCAAATATTGCCGTCATAGCACCGCCGTAAAAGGTCTCGCCGTCAGGCTTTATGTCAAGTCCCGAAAAAACAGCGGTTCCGTTTTTCGCACCTTTTCCGTCCTTTTCAAGTTTGCCTATAATCTTTATCCTTCTTCTATTAAAAATTCCGCCAAATACCATTTTAAGACCTATGAAAATGATTATTACGGGAACGAGAAGCTTCCATATAAAAGAAGCATCAAGCACGTTCTGAGCCGAAAGCAATAAAAGGACACCTACACAAAGTCCTATAAAATTGCCGAATTTCTCACGTTCTGTAAAAATTCCAGCACCGCAAGGAATTATAATAAAGAGCGTCCACCAGCCGTCAAAAAAGACTTCTACATTGGTGACCTCGAATGCGTTAAGTGCAAATATAACCCCTGCCGCGATGAACACAAGCCCCCATAAAATACCGTTGATATTTTTCATAAAAACAGCCTCCTTTTTTGGTAAAACCTTACCTCATAATTATAATATATAAACACATCAATGTCAAGAAAAATAAAAATGCTCTTTTTAATATAAAGAGCATTTTATTTATTGATTTTTCTGTTCATTTTCCCATCAATACCGAGAACGTAATCTGCACTCACTTTATAATATTCGCAAAGTGCCAACAAATGACGTATCGGCAACTCATTTGCACCACGCTCGTATCTTGCATACATCGTTTGAGATGTGCCGAGCATTTTAGCTACCTGCTCCTGCGTCAGATCGTGATCTTCACGGAGATCGCGTATTCTTTTTATATACTTCATCTCCATATCACCACTCCCAAACGTAAATCTATCGTTATTATATCAAATAAAGATATTTACTATTGACATTAGTAAATATTTGTACTATAATATACGTATCATCTTACAAATATCTGGAGGAAACGATGAAAAAAAGAATTACTACACTAATTATTGTTTATTATTTGTTTGCCCTATCAATTATCGCAATCGGATTCTTTGTCGGTGATGGATTCAATATATATACCAATCACCCCTCAAATTTCATATCACCATATTATAATCAAGTATATGGATGGCAAAAGCTTGATGAGATGTTTGATGGCACAATAGATAAATACTATGGTTGGTATGGAATACACTGGGAGAAAATTTATAGTGCGTATCAAATAACCGATGAAGAAATTTCTTATGAAACACTCAAATACTGGAATGAAGATATCGATTATAATTGGTCCGAAAAAGAGTTTGTCGATTATATATCCGATAGTTCAACCTACATGTCACGAGCTTTTGATTTTATTAAAATTGACAATAAAATGCTCGCAATAGAGTATAATTTTACATATAACGTATCATTGCATGATAAAGCCATCCCCAAAATAATAACGATATTCTCGATAATACTTTTAATGCCCCTATTTGTATTCGCTATTGTTAAGATATATAAAATTGTTACTTTCAAATCAAAAAAATATCTAATTAGATAAACAAAAAAGAGAAGCAAAATTGCTTCTCTTTTTTATTAATATCATCATATCCATTGAAAACCGAACAAAGTGTAGAGTAAAATCGAAACTCAAGTAAAACCTGAACAAAGTAGTTCAAGCCCTCGGGCTATTAGTATCAATCAGCTAAATACATTACTGTACTTACACACTTGACCTATCAAACTCGTAGTCTACAAGTGCCCTTACCTGATCAAGTCAGGAGGGATATCTAATCTTGAGGTGTGCTTCACACTTAGATGCTTTCAGCGTTTATCACATCCGCACGCCGCTACCCAGCTATGCCCTTGGCAGAACAACTGGTGCACAGGAGGTGCGTCCAACCCGGTCCTCTCGTACTAAGGTCAGCTCCTCTCAAATA
>JAFYLR010000004.1 GCA_017550115.1 Clostridia bacterium
CGAATGTATAGACTTCTCAAAGCAATCTACCGAAATGTCGCACCTTATCAGAGAGGACGAGGCACTTTGTATTGAGGGGAACATTTCTCTCAGAGAGGAAGATAAGCCGAAGATAGTTGTGGCAAAAGCTATTACGCTGATAGAAAACACGTCTTATAGTAGTTCTGGCAACACTGAAAGGTCGGAAAACGATGCCGGCTCGGAGAACAAAACTTCGCAAAACAAGAGTGAACGTAAGCTGTTTTTGCGAGTTCCCGATCTTGAGTGCGAAAAGTATAAAAAAGTATGTAATTTGGTAGATATTTTCGTAGGAGACGGGCAGATAATCTTTTATGACGAAAGCACCTCAAAGTATCTTGCTTATTCCGGCGGTGCTTTGGTTGATGATTTCCTTTTAGGAGAACTTATAAAAATTCTCGGGAAAGAAAACGTAGTATATAAATAAAAGACAAGGGGTTGCGTTTAGCAACCCCTTGTCTTTTATAAACATAATATGACGGTGGTGCATATTCTGTAGCAAAATGCTTTTTGGAGGACTTATTATGGAAGAACGCTATTTTGCCGCATCTAATTCAAGCCGAGGGTTTATCAGTTATTTTGATAAAATATTCGATCCGTCGCTACTTGAACATATTTACATAATAAAAGGCGGACCCGGTACGGGTAAAAATTATTTTATGAGAAATATTGCCGAGGCGGCAGAAAATAAGGGGAAGAAAGTGGTTGGTTACTATTGTTCATCAGACCAAAACTCACTTGACGGAATAATAATTGATGATAGGATAGCCGTAATTGACGGAACAGCTCCGCACGATGCCGATGCCGATATTCCTGGGGCGGTACAGGATATAGTCGATCTTGGAGTTTTTTGGGACACCAGAGCTCTAAGTGATAATAGGGAGCTTATTACAAAAATAAATGCAGAAAAGAAAAAGCACTATTCAAGAGCATATAAATATCTCGCCGCATATCACGAAATAAGTGAAGCGGCAGAAAAGTTGGTCGTACCGATAATTGACATAAAGAAAATAAGAAAAAGCGTCCAAAGCATCATGAAATCAGTAAATGACGGAAAAGCTTATATGCAGAAAATTGCTTTATGCGATTCTGTTGGTATGGAGGGCAGAGTGCGTTTTGATAGCTTTGAGAAGAAAGCGAGCAAAATTTACAGAATAGGAGATCTATTTGATACGGCGAATATATATTTATCCGTGGTGGCTGAGGTTGCAAGGTCTAAAAAGCTCAGCGTGACTTTATCATATGATCCGATAAATTCCGACAAGCTTGATGCTGTTTTTCTTGATGACGAAAAAATCCTTTTTAGTGCTAGGGGAGATAGAGAAAACGAAGCTTTGATAAAAAACATCTCAATGGCTCGTTTTTTACCATCGTGCGAGTTATCAAAGGTGCGAAGTCGCCTAAAAAATGCGATGAAGCTTCGGGCGTTGATGTTGGAGGAAACCATGTTGGCTCTTTCTGAAGTAAAAGAAGAGCACTTCAGACTTGAGGGCTTATATAAATCGGCAATGGACTTTGAGAAAAAAGAAAAATTTACCGAGAATTTTATAAAAAAACTTTTCGGCTGACATATATCATACAGGCTTTTTATTGACAAAGAAATGATGGCATGATATAATAATATAATATCTGTTTGCGGGGGGTGAGGGAGTGCAAAACAACGAAAAAAGCAAATTTGACGATTTCTGGGATATAGAAAAGCTCGTCCCGCAAAAGAAAAAAACACAATCCTTTTCTTCTCACACATATGATACATCGCCCGTTGAAGTTATAGTTACAGCAAAAGAGCACTCGTCTTATGATAAGCTCACCGAAATAGATATGCGTTCATCTGAAAATTCTTCGGACATAAAGTTTACCGTATTACCTAAAAAAGAAAACACCTCTCCCGAACCATACGATGAATATTCCCACGAAAATCCGTTTATAAAGAACGTGAAGATTTATAAACGAAACGATTTTAATTACTATGCGGCGTTTTTAGATGACGGACTTAAATATTTAACTCTTGAAGGTGAAGAATGTGAAGAGCCACCCTTCTTTTCCTATGTTCCGCAGTATTCTCAGCTCGATGCAAAGCAGCGTTCTTGGTATTTCTATATGAGGACTCTTTTAAGACAAGGGAACGCTCCGAGTGTATCTTACAGCTATATTTTGATTTATATTTTTGAGCTTATCAATGTGGAGCCTAATAAGCAAAGTGCTTTAGATCAGCTTTCGTTTATATGGAAGAGCTATCGGGATAAGTATCCAAAATTAGATCCGTTGCTTTGCGAGTGGATAACTGATTTTTGTCTTATAAACCGTATGGAGCCTGATTCTTCTCAGCTTGGGAACGCCGTTTCTTGTGCACGAGAGAGGGGCTCTCTTAAAGAACTGTTTATATGTCCTGACGCAAATAGATCGGTGAACGAGATAGCTCAGGTGTTGCTTGATTTATGCTCTAACTATGATTGGAAAAACAGTAAATTTGCAACTGCGGAAAATCTTCCTCTTTATGAGAAGCATATCATAGGTGCTCTTAGACGAGTTCTGTCTTCTTTCGGAGGGGGAAGGGAGCTGTTTTCGGGAGAGGCTGTCCTTGAACGCGATGCGTTTGCGGGTGCTCTTTGTGTACCGCATAATAAATATCGCATCAAGGTATCTTATTATTCTATTGCAAGGTCACACGAAATGCGCTTTCTGATTACCGACGCAATAAAGTATGCAGAAAATAAGATAAGAGCGTATATCGGAGTAAAATCGAGACTTACGGTATATTCCTTGCCAACACAGGTGAGAGGTTGTATTGATGAGTATATGGATATGAATCTAAAGGGACCGCGAGCACCGAAACAGAATGAATACGATAAGCTATATGACGTCCCGAAACGTGAATTTTCTATAGAAAACGCAAAAAAAATAGAGGAGAATTCTTGGGAAACCACGCAGATACTTATTGAGGCTTTTGGCGAAAATGAAGAATTTGAAACACCTTTGGAGCTTTCTCGCGTCAAGGAAGAAGAAACTTCGAGTGGAGAGGATATGGCGTTGCCGACCGAAGAGGAGGCCCTGTCAGAAGCTTTGCGTGATTATATTGACTTTATAAAAACCGCAATCGACGGAGATAAGAAAAAACAGGCGGAGGTAGCATCATCAAGAGGAAGAATGATAGACTCTCTTGCCGATGAAATCAACGAAATTGCAGCAGAGGTGCTTGGCGATATAATTCTTGAAAATAATAGTGATGTATATACAGTGATAGAAGAATATGCGGAGGTGTTAAAAAATGCCGGAAAACAATAATACACAAAGAATTCCAAAGAGAATACTTTCTTCGCTTTTAGCGTCTGTCTCAGCAGGTGTTGTTCCGAGAAGCGGGGCACCATATATAGCGATAGGACGAGGAGACGAGATAGCGGCACTGCTTTCTGACCTTGAAGCAACAAGCGAAGGCTGTGGGACTATGAGATTTTTGATAGGTCGATATGGAAGTGGAAAAAGCTTTCTTATTCAGCTTATACGAGGCTATGCGATGGAGAGGGACTTTGTCACAGCCGATGCCGATCTTTCACCCGAAAGACGTCTTTACGGAAGCGGAGGAAGCGGAGTTGCCACTTATCGCGAGCTTATAAAAAACATGGCATCAAAAGCCTCGCCTGACGGTGGAGCTTTGCCCAAGATCATTGCCCGTTGGATTGATAATCTCAGCTTGAAGTTAGTGGAAAGCGGAATGAATACCTCGGATGTAGGTTTTGGTCCTGCTCTTGAAAGAGAAATTTTTAAGGCTCTTCAGGATGTTGAAAATTTTGTTGGCGGATTTGATTTTGCACACGTTATGAGCGAATATTACAGAGCGTATGCTTTGGGAGATGATATTAAAAAGAGTGCTTGTCTTAGGTGGCTTCGCGGCGAATTTTCAAGCAAGACCGAGGCGAGAGGTGCTCTCGGATTTCCTGTTTCTGTAATAATCGATGATGAAAATTGGTATGATTTTATCAAGATATGGGCTGCTTTGGTACGTAAAATGGGGTATCGAGGTTTTGTCGTATTCATCGATGAGTGCGTGAATCTTTATAAAATAACTCATCGTGTTTCCCGTGAAAACAATTACGAAAAGATCCTATCGATGTTCAATGATACATTGCAGGGACGTGCCGAGGGGTTGGATATAATATTCGGCGGAACACCGCAGTTTTTGGAGGACACCCGAAGAGGTCTTTTCAGTTACGAGGCCTTGCGTAGCCGTCTGTGTGACAGCAGGTTTGCGGCGGGAGAATATAAAAACATGATAGGCCCGGTTATCAGACTTAAAAGGCTGACAGATGAAGAATTATTTGCCCTGCTTGACAGAGTTACGAAGCTGTATTCGCAAAATTATAATTGGCAGGCTCGTATAACTGAGGAAGAGAAGCAAAGATTCTTGTCTATTTGTCTTGAACGTGCAGGGGCGGATTTGATGATAACTCCGCGTGAAATGCTTCGTGACTATATGACTGTGTTGAATATTCTTATGCAGAATGAGGAAGCGACTTTTGATGACATTGTGGGCAGCGGAGCCGTTACGCTAAAACACGAAGAGAAGCAGAATGTTAGCGATAACGTTTCTGCACCAAATCCACAGAGGACGAATTCTTTTGACCCGAACGATATAGAATTTTAGATAAATATGGGGAGAGAAATTGTTTTTCTCTCCCTTAATACAGCAATAATTTTACGGGTTTCTATTGCATTTTTTTCGATGTTGTGGTAGAATAACATAGTCAAATAATGTTTCCGTAGCTCAGCAGGATAGAGCGACCGCCTCCTAAGCGGTAGGTCGGGTGTTCGAATCGCCTCGGGAACGCCAAGAAGCCGAATCTTTTATAAAGATTCGGCTTCTTGTATTTGCAATATTAACAAATTGTAAAAAGTGATAAAAGAAGATAAAAAAATGTTGATTTTTGATTTTTTCTGTTGTCAATAATATTTGATGGTGGTATAATATTATATAGTTAAAGATGATTTGATAAAAAAATATAAATTGGAAGCGGGAGGGATGTTTAATGTTGAGTTTTAGTACAAGAAAGAACAAACGTAAACACATATTTTCGCTTTTTGTATTTATAACCATTTTTATGGCGAGTGCCGGAATGATAGTCCTTTCTGCGATGGGAGTTTTCAGAGAAAATTCCGGGTTTGCTTGGCTTTCTTCAATAAATAAGCTTGAAAAAAACAAGCCTGATACGAACACTATCGCTCCTATTAGCGAAGAGGAAGCAATATTGCTGATAGGAGATGCCGAAAATAAGGGTGATGATGTTCTTAATTCGGGAAATATTGAAGAGGACTTAACGATAGATCGCATATTAAAAGAGACCCTCCCTGTTTCTGATGAGTATTTTGAGCAGACTCTTTTCATCGGCGATTCGAGAATGTTAGGACTTCACTTGTCCTGTCAAGATATAAAGGCGACGTTTTATGCGGCGGTAGGTCTTTCAATAAATCAACTTAACACAAAGGATTTTATCAAGGTTGATTCGGAGACCTCTTATACCGTGATGGAGGCTATAGAAAAAGATGGCAGGGAATATAAGCGTGTTTATTTGATGTTCGGTTTGAACGAGCTTGGGTGGAGTTATCCGAGCGTTTTCATACGTTCTGTGGCAGATACGATTGTGCAGTTGAGAGAATTGTGTCCCGAGGCTGAAATGTGCATAATGGCTGTTATGCCCGTGTCTGAAGAAGCAAATGTTAGTATATACAAAGGAAATGTAGCAAACGAAAGAATCCGTGAGTATAATGCTATGTTGTTGGAGCTTGCCTCGGATATTGGTTGCTGGTATCTTGACACTTATAATCTTTTTTCGGACGAGCAGGGATCCTTGCCAAAAGATTTTGCTCCGGACGGTATCCATCTGTATTCGGGGAAAAACAGAATACTGATGAATTTTATTTTAAGTCACGCATTTGCGTTTGGTTGATGTGAGGTTTTTATGAAGAAGATTTTTATTGTCTTCTCAGTAGTGCTGACACTTTCGTTTTTTGGATGTGCTGAAGCGGACAATAAGGTTTATGATATAGACATATCAAAAATGGCTGCTGATATATCAGCAGAGTTTGATGCCTCTGTAGAGCTGACACGGCTTACAGAGCAGTCTGTAAATGACAGATATGGACTTAAAGGACTTTTCTCGGAAATTTATGCGGAGGCTTCCGTTGCTATATCCGCTGACGAATTTGTTGTAATCAAGGCAATAGATGAAGAGAGCGCGAAGCAGGCTTATGATATGCTTGATAAATATCGCAAAGAGCGTGCAGATCTCTTTCGGACATATGCGCCTGATGAATCGCCAAAGCTTGAAAAAGCTTTGCTCGATCGTGCTGGGGAATATGTGTTTTTTGTAGCTTGCGAGGATACTTCGTCTGCGGAAAAAATTTGGAAAGAATATAAGAGTAAATGAGGATTTTTTAATTATGGATAAGGAAAGTATTGAAAGAATAAATTTTCTTGCACGGAAATCGAAGGCTGAAGGCCTTAATGATGCCGAGAAGGAAGAACAAAAAAAGCTCCGCGAGCAGTATATCGCGGAGTTCAGATTGTCTTTTGGCGGGATACTTGAGAATACCGTTATTCAGTATCCCGACGGAACGAGAAAAAAGGTCCAGAAAACGAAGGATTAAATATTAAATCTTGATAAAAACAGTAATATCATACCTGTTATTTGTATGGTTGTAATAATAGGCAGTCCTATCATAAATCGCGGTTGCTTGGTTTTATGATGAATAAAGCACATTGAGAAGAACATAGCAAGAGAACCGCCTATGATCGCCATAAAAAACAGTGTTTTTTCGGGGATCCTTGCCATACGGTTACGTGCGGCGTTTTTATCATAAACAGTTATTACAACAGATATGGCCGAAACTAATATAAAATAAACCAAAGGCAGATATTTAATCATAGATTTGTCCTTTTTGTAATTACGCCTGTCCGTTTTTGCGGACAGGCGTAAATTTTATTTTTTCGGGAAGCTGTCCTTAAGACCGACAATGCGGTTAAAGGCGTTACGGTTCTTAGAATCTTTGCAGAAATATCCCGTGCGGACGAATTGGAACTTCTCTCCGGGCTCAGCGTCCTTCAGGCAAGGCTCTATTTTTGCTGCATCAAGAACTACGAGCGATTCGGGGTTAAGATACTCTGCATATTTACTGCTCTCGACATCGTTCATATTTTCCTCTGTAAAGAGCTTATCGTAAAGCATGAGAGTAGAGTCCTCGGCGTATTTTGCAGAGAGCCAATGTATAGTACCCTTGATCTTGCGACCATCAATGGGATTGCCGTTACCGGTTTCAAGGTCTGCTGTTGCGTGGATAGCTTTTATAGAACCGTCCTCATTCTTTTCTATACCGGCATATTTTATTATATAGCTTCCCATAAGGCGAACCTCGCCATCGGGTTTAAGACGGAAGAATTTCGGGGGAGGAACTTCAGCAAAATCATCTTCTTCAATATAGATTTCACGAGTAAACTTAACCGGGCGAGTTCCTGCGTTTTCTACTGTAGGATTGTTGGGCAACTCAAAGGTTTCTTCCTTGTCTTCGGGGTAGTTATCTATAATTACCTTGATCGGCTTTTGAATTGCGACACGTCTTTTTGCAGTTGAATTGAGTTCTTCTCTTATACAATGCTCAAGCAACTCAATCTCGACCAAGCTATTTGACTTTGCAACACCGATACGGTTACAAAAATCAAGAATAGAAGCAGCGGTATAACCACGGCGACGCAGTCCGCAAAGAGTAGGCATACGGGGATCGTCCCAGCCGTCAACGAGCTTTTCTTCAACAAGGCTACGCAAGAAACGCTTGCTCATAACGGTGTATGTCATATTAAGACGGGCAAACTCGATCTGCCTTGGCTTACTTGGAACGCTTACATTCTCAACGACCCAGTTATAAAGCGGTCTGTGGATCTCATATTCAAGAGAGCAGAGCGAATGGCTTATACCCTCTATAGCGTCTTGAATAGGATGAGCGAAGTCGTACATCGGGTAGATGCACCACTTCGTGCCTTGACGATGATGCTCAATATAGCGTATTCTGTAAAGAACGGGGTCACGCATACAGAAGTTTCCGGACGCCAAGTCTATCTTTGCACGAAGGGTATATTTTCCCTCGGGAAATTCTCCGTTTTTCATTCTCTCAAAAAGGTCAAGGCTTTCCTCTATAGGTCTATCTCTATAGGGGGATACAGCAGGGTGATTTACGTCACCGCAATATTTAGGATCTCTGAAATCCTCTGCGGTAAGCTCGCAAACGTAAGCAAGGCCTTTTTTGATAAGCTCAACGGCATATTCATAGTCTTTTTCAAAATAATCGGAGCCGTAATAGAAACGGTCGTCCCAATCGAATCCTAGCCAATGAATATCCTCTTTTATAGCATCAACATATTCCGTATCTTCTTTTGCGGGATTTGTGTCATCCATTCTGAGATTGCAGATGCCGTTCCATTTTTTTGCCGTACCGAAGTCTATAACAAGCGCTTTGCAATGACCGATATGCAAGTATCCGTTAGGCTCGGGGGGGAAGCGGGTATGAACCTTCATGCCGGGATTTGACGCAAGGTCGGCTTCTATTATGTCATCAATAAAATTGTTGTTTTTCTCTTCCATAACTTCTCCTGAACTGTGTTTTTATATTAGAGATTTTTTATCATATCGGAAATTCTCTCGACAACCTTATTTTGTCCCAGAATTTGCATAACTGTATAAAGGTCGGGAGCATTCATCTTTCCCGTTACCGCAACACGAATGAACATACTGATATCGGCAACGTTACCTTTGAAGGCTTCGGGATTTGCCTTATATTCTTTCATATCTGCGGCATATCCGAGTGATGTGGCGATGTCTTTGATCTTTCCAAACCAAGTATCCATATCATCGCTTGAGTCATAGCTTTGAGCAAAAGCGGTCAGAGTTTGTTTTATATCCTCATGTGAGAAGCTTTCGGGATATTGATCGCAAATCTTAAAGAATTTGTCATAGAAGAATCCCATATAATCCTTGACTTCGCTCCAAACGGCAAAATCCTTTCTGGGTTTCTTGCCGCCTCTGCCGATAGCAAGGATCTTGATTGCTTTCTCGGCATCTTCCTTGAGTTCGGATGCAAATTCTTCATCAAATTCATCTGCCCACTCGACGAGATATTTATATACCTTTTCAGCATCCCAACGGCAAATGACGTTCTTTGAAACGTCGTTGAGCTTTCCAAAATCAAAAAGGCAACCTGACGTACTCATCTTTTTAATACTGAAAGGAAAGTCTGTATAAGATTTTTCGGGATTCGCCGTATGCCACTCTTCAAAGTTTGAATTGAGGAGAGTCATAACGTATTCCATAACACACTCCGGAGCGTAACCGATTCTCTTGTAATCTTCCATATTAGCGCCCATATCACGCTTGGAAAGCTTCTTTTTCGAGCCGTTTTCGTCGAGACGCATAAGTTGAGCAATATGCAGATATTTTGGAAGCTTGAAATTAAGGTATCTGAAAAGCATAAGATGCTTTGCAAGAGAGGGAAGCCACTCTTCACCTCTTATTACGTGAGTAGTGCCCATAAGATGATCGTCAACGGCATGAGCAAAGTGATAAGTGGGTATTCCGTCGCTTTTAAGCAGTACAAAATCCTCATCATTTTCGGGAATTTCAAGTTTACCTTTGATAAGGTCGTTAAAGGGGACACGTTTTTCGGGATCCCCGTCTGCGAGAATGCGCAAAACGAAAGGATTTCCCGCTTTTACGTTTTCCTCAACTTCCTCTATTGTAAATTGCCTTGCTTTCAGCTTTTCTTCTTTCAACTTCTCGGCATCAATATGCCAATCTTTGTTTTTTATCTCGGTTTTCTTGTCAACCGCATTCAATGTTTCAAGCTCCTCGGCAGTTGAGAAGCATGGGTAAGCAAGTCCTTCTGAGACAAGCTTCTTCGCAAAAACGTGATAAATATCACCTCGCATACTTTGCTTATAAGGGCCGTAAATACCATGGTCGCTGACGATTCCTTCGTCATTGAGTATTGCACCCTCGTCAAAGTTGATGCCATAGTGAGCAAGAACTTTTATAAGAGCTTCAGCAGCTCCCTCAACTTCACGCTTGTCATCGGTGTCCTCAATTCTAAGGAAAAAAACGCCTCCGCTTTGGTGAGCAAGACGCTCTCCGACAGTAACGGGGAACAGTCCGCCAAAATGAACGAATCCTGTGGGGCTTGGAGCAAAACGAGTCACCTTTGCCCCCTCAGGAAGCTCGCGTGCGGGAAAACGTTTTTCAACGTCTTCGACGGTTTCTTTTACGTTTGGAAAAAGTAGATTTGCAAGATAATTATAGTCCATAACTTTTATATCCTTTTTATAGATTAATATATAGAATTATCAAGAGCCAAAGATAAGACCTCGCATCTGCCGTGTCCTGCATAGATCGTGATTTCATCTGAAGGTTCAATATTTCTCATGCCTCCAAGTGATCGAAAAATAGCCTCGGAGCTTCCACCGTAAAGATCAGTCCTTCCGATGCCTTCGGCAAATAGGGTATCACCTGTTATCAAAATATTATCGCATAGAAAACACGAAGATCCCTTGGTGTGACCGGGGGTGTGAATTATTTTAAGCTCTTCCGTTCCGATTTTTATTATATCTTCATTTTTGAAAGTTTTTTCCGCACTTTTTAACGCAAGGTTGCCCTCGAAAAAGAAAGAGTATGCATTTTTGAATGAATCTTCAAGCATTTCATTGTCTTCTTCGTGTATATACGCAGGTATAGAGTACTTTTGGCGGATATTATCAAGTGAAAAAATATGATCAAAATGACCGTGCGTAAGAAGGACAAACTTTGGTACAAGTGCGTATTTTTTTAATGCTTCTTCAATAATTTCCATAGGTTGTCCGGGATCGATTATAGCACATTCATTATTAGATACCGCCAAAAAAGTGTTTGAACAGTAATTATAACTGTAGAGACTTATTATCCTCATAAAAACCTTATTTCGTAGATTTATATAAACTTTTACATATAAAACTATTATACCACAATTCGCATAAATTGTCTACAATATTTAGGAAATAAGTTTGCAAAAAAGCGATTTTATGATAAAAGGGATTGGCTATACGGCCAACCCCTTTGTGTTTTAATATTAATCAAGTTCAGCTTTTGTGAAGCTTCTGTAACCGAAATAGTCCCTTGTTATATTTTCAAGGTCGCCAGAGATAAGAACGGCATTCTTGGTAAATACAAGAGGCACGACCGGAAGATCGGTCATCAGCATTTCTTCAGCCTCGTGGAGAATAGATGCTCTTGCGGAAACTTTCTTTTCGGCGAAAGCTGAATCAATAAGAGCGTTGTACTCATCGCTGTTATAACCCGTTATATTAACAGGATCTGTATATGAATCAACAGTAAACTCGATATTACGTCCCGTATAACCTTCGGCGAAGGGGGCAAGTATAGAGAATGCATCTGTATCGAGCGCACTTACTTCTGTAAGGATTACGTCAAAGTTACGCTCACGAAGACAAGTAAGATAAGCGTCGTTTACAAATTCTTTTGTTGGCGCTTTCTCGCCCGGGAGAACAACCTTTGTCGGAGTTGTTGAAAGCTTAACTATATCAACATCAAAGCCCAGCTGTTCCCAAGCAGATTTGAGCATTTCGGCAACAGCTATGTTAACTTCGTTGTCTGCAACAGAAATGGAGAAAGAACCGCTGAAAGAGCCGAGCTGCTTTGCAGCATCAAGATCTGCATTTTTTGCAAGGTAATCGCCGCCGACAGAACGGAAACTCTTCTTTGCCGAAGTTGCCTCAAATACTCCGGACGGAACGAGTGCTGTTGCGGGGGAAGCGAAAACGAGAGCGTCCGCAATGGCCTGACGATCTATTGCCAAGGAAAGTGCCTTTCTTGTGTTAGCATCTGCGAAAATTTCATTGTCGAGATTGAAATAGCAAGAAAGGGTTGAAAGTGCATCTGAGATTTTTGCTTTACTTTCGTATTCTTCACGGTTCGAAAGTGCTATATTTCCAACATAATCGATCTCGCCGTTTTTATAAGCTTCGATCTGTTCTGCGGGAGTTTTTGTATAATCAACAACAATTCTATAAGGAGTTACATACTTTTTGATACTGTCCTTTTCTCTGTCGCGCTTAAAATAAGCGTTTCTTTCGAGAACGAGAGAGGAGCCGTACGAAACCTCTCTGATAATGAATGGACCGTTGCAAAGAATGGTAAGAGGTCTCTTTGACCAGTCGTCATTTCCCGAAACAGTGCTTTCACGAAGCGGAACCAGACAGGGACTTGCTAGATTGTAAAGAAAATCTTCGAAGTCAATAGGCTTCTCGAAATCTATCTGAAGAGTGCTGTTGTTGATAGCGTAAACACCTATATCGTCAATAGAGCAATTACCGTTCTTAGCGTCATACGCATTTTTTATTTCATAGAGCAAAACAGCCGCATCTGAAATTACGTTAGGGTCAAGAAGTCGTTTCCAAGCAAAGAGATAGTCCTTTGCTGATACAAGGCTTCCGTCGGACCAATAGGATTCTTTGAGCTCAAAAGTGATACGGTAGATTTCCTTATCATCATCATCTGTTATCTCGTAATCATCAACGAGGTTTTTCTTGAGCTCTCCGTCAGCGTTTATATAGAAAAGACCTGCAAACAAAAGTCTCGAAATTTGAAGAGCGTCTTTTGAACGATAAGCAAAAGCGGGGTCAAAATCATATACCTCATTTGAAAGATAAATGTTGATAGTTTCGCCTACGTCTTCATTAGGATCGTATTTGGAACATCCAGAAAGGACGGGAATGATCATAATTGCAGAAAGCAGGAATGCGATTACGCGTTTAATCATGATAGTGGAAACCCTCCGTGAATAGAAAAAATAATAACTACACAAAATATGTGTACAGAATATTATATCATTAATTTACCATATAATCAAGAAGTTATAAAAAAGAGAAACAACATTTGTAGAAATGCACAAAACGGCAAGAGATTAATTGGACGTTTTTACCACAAAAGAAGAAAACAAATGAAATAAAAAGGGTTAAAAAATGAAGGAGTATACAAGAACAGATCTAGCAGTCGAAAAAAGAGGACAGACTCGGACAGGTGTTTGTGCAAAGCTCTGCCGTGAGGAAAAAATAGGAAAAGCAACGGTTTCTGAGATATTGCTTCAAAGCGATGAAGATAAGGTTGAGGGCGGAGGCAAGTATATCAGTGTCAGCTGCGAACGCTTATGGGAACTCGAGGGTGAGGAGTTTGATGGAATATGCACTCTTGTGGCATTGGAGCTGAGGAAACTTTCGCGTAAAATTACAAGTAAAAAACTGGATAATGATTTCGGCGTGCTCATAGCAGGGCTTGGAAATTCTGACATAACCGCGGACTCGATAGGGCCTCTTACTGTAAAAAATCTTACAGTAACCAGGCATTTGCGCCAAATGGCTCCGAATATATATAAAGGCTTGGGATCTTGCGAAATTTCGGCTCTTGCACCCGGCGTTTTGGGACAGACGGGAATTGAAACAGTAGAGCTTATACGTGGTGCGGTGCAAAACTCTGAGCCTGATATAGTTATTGCTGTAGACGCTCTTGTTGCGAGATCCTGTGAAAGATTAGCTTCGACTGTTCAGATTTCAGACGTTGGTATAAATCCCGGCTCGGGCATAGGGAACTACAGAAAAGCTATTACACGAGAAAGTCTTGGAGTTCCGGTTATATCTGTGGGAGTTCCGACCGTTGTTGACTCCTCTACGCTTGTGTATGAAGCTTTGGGGAAAGCGGGGATAGAAAATATAAGCGGGGAGCTTGAAAATGTGCTTGAAGGAGGAAAGAGCTTTTTTGTAACTCCGAAGGAAAGTGATATAATTGCCAAAAAAATATCAACTCTGCTCTCAGAGTCTATCGGTCGTGCATTCAGCTTGCTTTGGTATAAAGAATAATCGAGAAAATGTCTGCATATGTTTATTTACAGATGTAACAGGCAAACAGTAAAGGGGGAATGATAAAATATGGAAGAAAAAAAGCCGATAAAATTTGATAGGATAGCGGGCTTTTTGGTCGATGGTACAGAACGTATAATGCCGGACGATATAACTATAAAAAAGAAAAGAATA
>JAFYLR010000043.1 GCA_017550115.1 Clostridia bacterium
CGCCAAAAGCCCTCAAGAAGAGCTATAACGTTCTCTTTACGAATACCTCTCTCAAGCAACCATTGATTATCTCCGCAAAGCACAAAAGAGCCGTCAGACGCAACTCCCACGATGCGATGAAGTACAAACACCCCGTTTTCTCTACGGTATAATATAACGTCGCCTTTTTTTATGTCCTGCCCTTCGGGAGAAATAAGCTGGACCGAGTCAACGCCCTCTCTGAGCATCGGCAGCATACTCGCACCCCTTTGAAAAAAGCGAAACGAAGCGCCCGCCTCAAATGCCGCCTCCATCAAGGGAAGCGCGTCCTCAAGTCTGACCTTAGCTTTCAAGGACTCCTGCCTCTCCGAGCTTTGCACAAAAGGCTTTTACGTCCTTTAGTGCAGCTTCTCTTTCAATGCTATATTCGGAGCAGATAGCATCGGCAAGCGCCTCCGCATCAATTCCACTCTCAAGCTTTTCCCACATAAAATGTGCAGTTTCATTGAGCTTTATCATTCCATTTCCTATTTGAGACATCTCTGTTATCGGCATAGCGTAAAAGTTCTCACCAATCTGTCTAACTATAAACCCTGCTTTGATTTTCATATTTCCCTCCGTTTTTAACATCAGTTATTTTTTGTAAGTGCGTCATGCGCCATTATCGCCGCATCGTCTTTCATATTAACACCAAGGCGGTATATGGAAACGTTTCTAACAAATGAATCCACAAAAGAAAGCATAAACCCTATGTATTCGGGATCTTTTTTCTGATGTATAAGTCCGAGAAGATTGGGAACCGCTTCCTCGCCCCATTTAAGAGCAAAATTCTCTTCGGAACGCTCTAAAAGACAGAACCCTGCAAGAGTAGCACTGGTATTTATGTTCTTCCCCTCTTTGCCACACCAGGGAGTTCCGTAAACGATAAATTCAGTCCTATCTCCTACCACTCTTCTGCGTACAAAAGGCTTGTCACCGTTTATTACCTTAACTTCCGCACCAAAAACTTTTTCCCAAAGCATTATATGCGTCGTTTTTCCCGTTCCGCTTTTTGCACTGAAGGCATAGGCCTTTCCATTATACTCAATAGTCGCTGCGTGCATCAGGATACAATCCTCGGACGCCAAAGCCTCTGTTATCTTACGGTGGACTGCCAAAATTTCAAGATAAGGCAGAGAAAAGTTACTCGCCTCATTTTCACATTCCGCCATAATTTCTTCATTTGTGACTTCAATTACGTAATTCGGCTCTGTTTTATCTATAATATAGTCAGAACAAAAGCTCTCAAGGTAAGGATATTTATTATTTATTTCAAAAACTCTGTCAGCAAATCGGCAATATATACTCATTTAATCACCTACCAAGCAACATACTAAACGCGCCCTCAATTATCGTTTCGCGTTCGCTGAAATATTCTCTCTTACCACAAATAAGCTGGTAATCCTCGTGGCCTTTACCTGCAAAAAGAACTATATCTCCTCTGCCCGCCTCTCTGACAGCATAAAGCACCGCTTCTCTTCTACTTGCTATCTTAACGTAAGGACAGGAGTCTTCACCAAAAGCAGCGGCAATATCGTCCATTATCTGCTCGGGAGGTTCGTTATCGGGATTGTCCGAGGTTATAACGCAAAAGTCACACATCTCCCCCGCTACCTTGCCAAGCTCGGCACGTCTCATCTGCGTCCGTCCTCCGACAGAGCCGAATACACAGATAAGTCTGCGAGGCTCGTACGCTCGTAAAACAGAAAGCACACTGCGAAGGCTTAAGGCATTGTGAGCATAATCTATGATAAATGTCGCATATGGAAGCGCATCTACTATCTCAAAGCGGCCTTTAAGAGTTACGCTTGAGAGCGCTTTTGCAATATTCTCTATTGTCACCCCTGCACCTATGCACACGGCAGTAGCGGCAAGAGCATTTGAAACGTTGAAATCTCCCGGCAACGGAAGATTTACTCTTTGCGAAAGCTTTTCTCCCACCTTTATCTCAAAACTGACACCAAGCCTTCCGCCGTCTCGGTAATATTTTACGTTCTCGGCACAAATGTCACCGCAACCTTTTACTGAATAACTGAATTTTGCGGAGGCACAAGAGCTCATCATATATTCGGAGGCTTCCTCGTCTGCGTTATATATCGCAACTCTCGGAGAATATTCCGAAAACAGTCTGGCTTTAGAATCACGATAATGCTCAAAGCTCGGGTGTTCATTTTCTCCTATATGGTCGGGAGAAAGGTTTGTGAAAACACAGCTCTCAAATTGCATATTATGTATTCTGTCGAGATATATCGCCTGAGACGAGACCTCAAGCACGAGATATTTGACGCCGTTATCTAACATTTTTCGCATATATCTCGCAAGATCATAGCTCTCGGGCGTTGTATTTACAGTCTCAAAAAACTTCCCGTCGAACATAATGCCGTTCGTACCTATATATCCGGCTTTTATGCCGTTTGAATTCAGTATATGATATATAATATGGGCAACCGTAGTTTTCCCCTTTGTTCCGGTCACACCTATTACCTTTATCTCCTTTGAGGGATCGCCAAAAAATCTCTGGGACATCTCAGCGAGTGCAATTCTCGTGTTCTCCGTTATAATGACCGAAGCATCGCAGGGCAAGGAAAGCTCTCTCTGCGCAATAAACACTCGACAGCCCTTGCCATATGCCGAGAGGGCATAGTCATGACCATCGGACACCGCTCCCTTTATACAAACGAAAACAGTCCCCTCTGCCGCCTTTCTTGAATCTGCACAGATATCCTTAACCTCGTAATTTTCAAGCTCAGAGGGCAAAGTCTCGATATTAAGTTTTTCCAACAGCTTCGAGAGCTTCACTTCTATCCCCCCAAATCAATCGATATATTTCATAAAATCTTCGCCAAAACCAACAGTTTCCTTGCCGCAAAGACGTATAGTCCGAGCCGCAAGAACCTGAAGTGAATCGACAAATTCTGCCCCGAGATCGTTTTTGCGGGCAATAAGCGAAAGCTCGGTACAACCGAGAACAAGCTTTTCACAGCCGCGCGAGCGTAATTCATCGCATATCTCACCGAATTTACGCATATCGGCGTCTTTTCCTTGCTTTATCTCCGAGTAAATTATCTCGGAGAGCATTTTTTGCCTATCGGGACTCGGGACTTCATATCCGATCCCCATCTTTTTGCACATTTGCTCATAAGCTCCCGACATGACTGTTCCGTCGGTTGCAAGAACGCCTATCTTTTTCGCTCCCGTGCGTTTAATATATGAAAGCGTTTCATATATTATGTTCACGATAGGAACCGTCACGCTCTTTGCAAGCTCATCATAAAAATAATGTGCCGTATTACACGGGATCGAGATAAGCTCCGTCCCCGCTTCTATCAGCTTTTCAGCCTCACTTTTCATAACACAAAGCGGGTTTTCCTCAGACTTACCCAAAACAAACGCAGTTCTGTCGGGGGTTGTTGCACGACTGCTTATTATTATGTCGATATGATCCTGATCCTTCTCGGCCCTTGTATGCTCTGTGAGCATTTCGTAAAAATACACGGTCGCCATAGGCCCAAGCCCGCCGAGAATACCGAGTACCAAATTATTTTTTTCGTTTTGCAAATCTATCACCTTATCTGCAATATTTTTTGTATTTTCCGTATTGACGACGCATATGCTCAATTACCCAAATAAGTCTCTTTGGACTGCGGATAAGATCATACGCATACCATAGCGAAGTTTTCGATTTTCCCTCTCGCTTGAGCTTTTTAGCTTTGGAAAGAGAAGCGTTATCATGAACGTATTTTTTTAGGACGCCGAACGGAATAGTGTGCCAGAGATGACTCTCGCTACATTCCGTATATTCAAGTGTGTCACAGAGCAAATTATCTCTCGTCAAAAGCTCGGCAATATTTATTCCCGCCGCAGTAATATAAAAATTACTTCTACCCTGTCTGAGATTTATCTCAAACGCTCTCATTGAGCCGTCTCTTGAGTCATACTTTATATCAAAATTCGAGAACCCACGGTAGCCTATCTCATCAAGCAAAGCACGGAAACGAGAGGTAAGCTCACTGTTTTGTTCGGTAATGATCGCCGCGTGGTTTCCAAGCCCTTTCGGCGTATGCTCCTCAAGCAAAACGTGCCCCAGACACATCATTTTGACCTTCGAGTCCCTGTCGGAATAAGCGGTCAGAACGTACATATTTGAATCATCTCCGGGAATCATATCCTGAAGTATCATCTTGTCGGGATATCCCGCCGCATAGATCTCTTTTATTATCGAGTAAGCCTCGTCCTTGTTATCGGCAACGTAAACCTTTTTCATGCCTTCAAATGGGTGCTTCCAATAAGCTATGCTGCTCGACGGCTTTACTATTATGGGGTAAGAGAATCCGAGATTTTCTTCGGTAAGCTCGTCCTCTGAAAAATCAGAAGAAAGCACCTTTGTTTTGGGGTACGGTATTCCGTATTTGTCGCACATCTCGTAAAATACCGCTTTGCTCACAAGCTTATCCATAAGAGGCTCGTCTATATAGGGACAAACATACTTATCCTCAAGGCGTTCCTTATTTCTTATGATCATCGCCGCATAGTCGTCCGTACACCCAAGCAATATAAGACGTGCGTCTGCGTTCTTTTCGGCAAAGTTACGCAGCTCCTCAACCATAATGTCATCTATATCCATCTTCGGCACGGTATGAAAAATAACGATCCTTGAATTTTTTGTCGGCCCGATCGGGTATCTGCCGAAAACGTGAGTGCGAACACCGTATTTTTCGTGAAAAGCACGTGCAACGTTATAGCTGTTAAGGTCGCCGCCAAGAAGCACGGGCACTATATTTATTTCATTTTCCAACATCTTGAGTCAAATCCCTCACATATCAATAAAAAACTTTTTATACCAAACAAGGAAGGTAAATACAGTCCATATTTTACGCTGATTCTGTGCCTTTCCGTTTTTATGATCGTCAAGAAGCTTCATTATTGCCTTCGTATCAAAGAACTCCGAAGCGTAATCAGCACAAAAATACTCTCTGACTATATTATAATATTTATCCTCTCGCAGCCAATAGCGTATCGGCACGGGGAATCCTTTTTTCGTACGGTTTGCCCATTCATCAGGCAATGTCTTGTGCGAAGCTTCACGAAGAATATATTTAGTATTCTTTTCGGTTATCTTAAATCTTGCCGGAATCTCTTCAGCCTGCTTCATAACTATCTTGTCAAGGAAGGGAACTCTGAGCTCAAGCGAGCTTGCCATGCTCATCTTATCCGCTTTCAACAAAATATCTCCCGGAAGCCAAAGATTCAAGTCCAGATACTGCTTTTTTATAAGCTCGCTCCTTCCCTTTACTCTTGCGTATATAGGAGCTGTTATCTCTCTCACCGACGGTGCATTTTTATATTCTTTCGCAAGTACCGAAAGAGCTTCTTTTTCGGGGAACACCAAAGCCTGTCCTATAAAATAATCCTCCGGCCTTGAGCTTCCCTTTATTATGAAATCGTGTCCCTTAAAGTATGGTAAACGCTGAGTTATTTTCGCGGCAAACACACGAATACATTTCGGCAGCTTTTTATATCTGCGCATCATCGGTGTTTCGTCATACCACTCGTATCCCGCATAAATCTCGTCAGCCCCCTCGCCCGAAAGCACTACCGTTACGTGCTCCTTTGCGAGCTTCGCCAAGAAATACAGCGGAACCGATGACGGATTCGACTGAGGCTCGTCCATATGGTATTGAATATCCGCAAACGAATCAAAACATTCGTCCGCATTTATCATCTTCTTAAAGTTCTTTATGCCAAGTATCTTTGAAAGCTCTCCCGCTTCGTCTGTTTCGTTGAATTTATCGTAATCAAAACCAACCGAGAAGGTCTCGTCAGGCATAAGTGCCGCAGTTATATAGCTTGAATCAACGCCGCCCGATAAAAACGAGCCGACACGGACGTCGCTTATCCTGTGTGCCGCAACAGATTCACGCACCGTAGCATCAAGCTCATCTCTGTAATGCTCGAAGCTTTCTGTTCCCTCGGAAAAGTCTATATCCCAATAACGACGAGGTTTTACTTCCTCTCCCTCTCTCCAAGTAAAGCAATGAGCCGCAGGAAGCTTTTTCACTCCCTCAAAAAACGTCTCCTCTGTCGCCGAATACTGAAATGTCAGATACGGTCGCAGAGCCCTTTTGTTTACCGCCTTATGAAACAACGGGTGCTCAAGAAAGCTCTTTATCTCCGAGCCGAAGATAAGTGAGCCGTCTGTCGCTTTGCAGTAATAAAACGGCTTTATTCCAAAATGGTCTCTAGCTCCGAAAAGCGTTTTTTTGTTTCTGTCCCAGATAACGAAGGCAAACATTCCCCTGAGCTTTTCCACAAGACTCTCACCAAACTCCTCATAGCCGTGAACAAGAGCCTCTGTGTCGGCGTGTCCTTTGAAGATATGCCCTTTTTCTATAAGTTCTTCTCTGAGTTCTTCGAAATTATATATTTCTCCGTTAAAAACGATAACGATACTACCGTCCTCATTCGTCATAGGCTGTGCGCCGTCACTTGACAGATCGATAATACTGAGTCTTCTGAAGCCGAGGGCGATGTCGTCGTCAATAAAATCCCCCGCCATATCGGGTCCTCGATGTACTATACGTTCCATCATGGCGTTTATTATTTTCTTTTTATTTTCAAGCATTCCCGAGAATCCCGCAAAGCCGCACATATATATCTCTCTTTCCGCTATCTTCAAAGCACAAATATTCAATTTATATTGTAACACAAAACAGTAAATTTGTACAGAGTTATCACAAATTTTTAATCAATTTTATCAAAATTCTTGAAAAAAACGGCTCTTTGGCTTATAATGTAAACATCAAAAAGTAAAAACAGGGGTTGATAACAATTAAAAGAGCTGATATTTATAAAATTTTCATGCATATGCCCGTTATCGAAACAGAACGGCTGATTTTGAGAAAAATGAAAGCCAACGACGCGTCCGATATGTACGAGTACGCCCGCGACCGCGAGGTCACGAAATTCTTGACATGGAATCCTCACCCCGATGCAAGATATACCCGAGACTATCTCGAATATCTCGGCTCACGCTACCGTGTCGGAGATTTTTTCGACTGGGCAATAACTCTCCGCGAAAACGGAAAGATGATCGGCACGTGCGGTTTTACCTCATTTGATTTTGCAAACAATGCAGGCGAGGTGGGGTACGTTCTGAACCCACAGTATCGAGGACAGGGCCTTGTGCCCGAGGCGCTTCGAGCTGTTATGAAATTTGGCTTCGATACACTTAATTTACACCGCGCAGAAGCAAAATTTATCGAAGGAAACGATGCAAGTCTGCGTGTTATGGAAAAGGTCGGTATGAAATTCGAGGGGATACGCCGTGGAGGCATGTTGATCAAGGGCGAATATCGCAATATAGGAGTCTGTGCCGTTCTCCGTGATGAATTTTATGCAAAATAACTTTAATTTTTATCTCTAAAAGCAACAAAACAGGTGACGGAAATCCCGTCACCTATTATTTTTTCGATATTCATGCTATACTCTGAATTTTTACCGCAATCATTCCTTATCAATAGAGCGGACAAAGGACCTTATTATGTCCTCCAAAAAAGGCATTTTTTCGGGCGGACACCTGCGAAGCATAGTGATTGTGGGAGATTTCAACTCTTCATCGTCACTGCCAAAAAGTATGAAGTCCGTTGAAAGTCCCAACTCTTTTGATATCAAGCAAAGTGTTTGCACAGACATTCCTTTTGCACCGAGTTCTATATCGTAACAGAATTTCGGTGTTATATCAAGCTTTTCCGCAAGTTCTTCACGAGTATATCCCAGACGTTCCCTTTGTCTTCGTATTCGGCTGCCGATTTTTACCCAATCCATAAAACCCCTCCGACTATACTGCTTTTATTACAGTATAACCCTGAAAGATATAATAATAAATAAACTTTCAGGGTTGACAAATGCAAACTTTTAGGGTATAATGACATATACTATCGGTTCTTGCCGAAAAAATAAATTAGAAAGAGGTAAATCCAAAATGCCATTTTGCACCAAATGCGGAAGCGAAGTTTCCAATGAAGCAAAATTTTGCACATCATGCGGAAATACAATGTCAGAGAATACCCCTGCCACACCGGAAAATGCAAAAAAATTACACTGCCCAAATTGTAAATCTCACAATTTAACAGTGACAACCGAATCAAGTGTAGGAAGTGCTATAAGTACCGGAAGGAATGTCAGAACTACAGTCGTTTCAAATACTCACAGAAACTATTGGGTTTGTTCCGATTGCGGTATGAAATTCCGCAACATTCAAAGCCTTGAAGAAGAAATTCAAAAGAACAGAAACAATCCAATATGGGCGACCGTTTTTGCAATTATAGCTGCTTTGATTTTTCTTTATCTCACAAGTATCTCTAATTCCTTTATGGGAGTAATGATGACCGGTTATCGCATTATATCTTTGATGATAACTGTTATTTGTTTTATTTATATCTTTGTTTATAAGAACAGAAACAAAAAAATGAAAGAAGAATTGGAGTATCTCAAAAAGAACTGCTTTAATTAATAAAAGGATTCGTTTCTCTTTTTCGAAAAAAGAAAGTCTAATATTTACAAACAAAAATCGACTGTTTTGCAACAGTCGATTTTTTTATTTTTATCTTAAGAAAGCAAAGTTCTGTCATTTGAAAATTCGCTTCCGCTCGCCTTCGAGAACGCACCAAGCAGTGCCTCGACCGTGAGCTTTTTCTTTTCTTCTCCGCTTATATCAAGAATGATCTTTCCGTCCCACATCATAATAAGTCTGTTTCCGTAATCAATAGCATTCCTCATATTGTGCGTTACCATGAGAGTTGTGAGCGAATCCTCACCAACTATCTCATCTGTAAGTGCAAGTACCTTTTCGGCAGTCTTCGGGTCAAGTGCCGCCGTATGCTCGTCAAGTAAAAGCATCTTCGGACGCACAAGCGTTGACATAAGAAGGGTTATAGCCTGTCTCTGTCCTCCCGAGAGCAGTCCGACCTTTGCACTCATTCTGTCCTCAAGTCCGAGTCCGAGACGTGCTATTTGCTCACGGTAAAGTCTCTTTTCAGCGGCAGTTATCCCCCACTTAAGACCGTGGGACTTGCCTCGTCTGAACGCAAGAGCAAGGTTCTCCTGTATCTCCATATTCGGCACAGTACCCATCATAGGGTCCTGAAAAACTCTGCCGAAATATTTCGCTCTTCTGTTCTCCGACATATGAGTCAGGTCGATTCCGTCAAGCGTAATCTTACCCTCGTCTATGCCGAAAACACCCGTTACGGCGTTCATAAGCGTGGATTTTCCCGCTCCGTTTCCGCCGATTACGGTAATAAAATCGCCTTTATTTACGTCAAGCGAAAGATTGTTCATAGCAACCTTTTCGTTAACGGTTCCGGCATTAAATATCTTCGTGACTCCCGAGAGAGAGAGCATAACTTCCATATCAGCCATTCTTCTGCACCTCCGGAGTATTCATCTTCTTTGAATGCTTTCTCTTCTTTGAGAATAGGTAGGTCTTTATCATAGGAAGGCTGAGAGCGACCATAACTATGATAGCCGTCATAAGCTTCAAGTCAGTCGAGGGCATTCCCGAATAGATAACGACCGCAACAACCACACGGTATATAACCGAGCCTATCACGATTCCGAACAGCTTGAGTGCGAAATTCTTAGCTCTCATAAAGATGGTTTCGCCAATGATTATCGACGCAAGACCGATAACGATAGCTCCAACACCCATATTTACGTCCGAGAAATTCTGATTCTGACATATCATAGAACCCGAAAGTGCTATCATACCGTTCGAGATTGCAAGACCGATTATCTTTGTCGTGTCGGTATTTATTCCCTGAGCACGACACATCTTTTCGTTCGAGCCCGTCGCACGAATAGTGCATCCGAGCTCGGTTCCGAAGAACCAATAAAGAATAAATATCACAGCAATCGCCGCAACGGCACCAACTATCAAAGCCGCATAGGTCTTGTCAAGTCCCGTGAGCCTTCTTATAATACCAAAAATAGTCTTCTTTGAGTATTTAAGAAGCTGGAGGTTTGCAGTACCCGCAGTACCTGTCGCAAAGCTCATTATGTGAATATTTATCGAATAGAGAGATATCATCGTAAGTATTCCGGCAAGGATCGGTGGAATCTTTAACTTTGTTGCAAGAATTCCCGTAACACTTCCGGCAATACAACCGCCAAGGAACGCAAAAAGCGAAGCAAGGAAGGGATTCATTCCCTTCCATATAAGCATCGCTGCTATCGACGCCCCGAGCGTTATGCTTCCTTCACAACTAAGGTCTGCAAAATCAAGCAGACGGAAGGAGATATACACTCCAAGTGCAAGCATAGCCCAGATGAATCCCTGGCTTACGCCCGCTGTTATCGTAGCAATCATTATAAATATATCCTTTTCTTTTGTTTATTAGCCACCGATGTTTATAGAATGAACGTTAGCGGCACCGTTAGCAAGAACGTTATCTGTAGGAATGTAGATAGCGTCAACGCCTTCTGCTGCAAGAGCTATGAAAGCAGCCTCGATATCATTTATATCGCCGATACCCTTGTCAACATAAGCATAACCTTTTGCATCACATTCAGCCTTTGCGAGATTTATCTGGAAAACAGAGTTTGTCTCAGCAGATGTGTAGAGAAGACCTATCTTAACGTCATCCTTGCCGAGAAGCTCAGCAATAAGATCGATCTGATCTGCAACGGGGTTGATGTCAGATACACCGGAAACATTACCGCCGGGAACTTCCATAGATTCTGTAAGACCTGCGGAGATAGGATCCGTTACTGCGCAGAAGAGGACGGGGGTCTTCGACTCTTCTGTTGCGGAAGCTGCTGCCTGAGCTGCAGAGGTTGCGATAGTGTAAATAAGATCAACCTTCTGAGCAACAAAGGAATCTGCGATAGTTACGCAGTTGGACTGGTCGCCCGCTGCATTCTGGTCAAGGATAGTAACAGTCTTGCCTGCCTCGCTCATACGAACGGAAAGCTGATCCTGGAAGCCCTTGTTGGACTGATCGAGAGCAACGTGCTGAACGAGCTGGAGGATACCAACTGTGAAGTCGCCGCCTTCATTAACGATAGCTTCAGCAACGGGATTTACTGCGATAGTTGTGTCGCCTGCGCTACCCTTTGCAGCGATTTCTTCGGGAATTGTGAATCCGATCTCACCCGCAACCGCAGCGTTAACGGAAAGAGCGGGTTCGGGATCTGTCTGAACGGGCATTGTAGAAACGTCAGCACCGTTAAGAAGAATGTCCGCTGCCATATCACCTGCAGCAACACCGAGGTTGTAGTAATTTACGCCGTATGTAGCTATTCCGCAATCGGAATTCATACCTGTTTCGCCGCATACGATCGGAATGTTGTACGCACCGCCGTCTGTCGCATCGTTTGAGCAAGATGCAAACGCAGCACAAGTGAACAGCATAAGTGCTGCCATAATAAGTGAAATTACTTTCTTTGAGTTCTTCATGATTTTTACTCCTTAAAAATAGAATATCCAATCGCCCGATTTGGCTCAGACGGTAAGAATCAATAGACAAACGAGAGATTTCGCCAAAAACAAAAACGGCCTCTGTATCGTTTAATACAGAGACGAACCATACCTGCAATTACCCTCTGCCTCGCTATATGTTTCGGCAACGCTTCGTTTGCCAAACAACTGTTCCAAGGGAGCTTATCTTCCCTAAATTAGAATATAGTTATTATACCACTACAGATAAATATTGTCAATAGTTTTTTGTATTTTTATTCATGCATCAACGCATAAACACATAAGCAAATCAGATAAAGTCGATGCTCGTGCTTAATATTGACAAAAAGCATACCAAATGTAAAAAAACGATGTATTCTATTGAAAAATTCGACCTGTTATGTTACTATATAATCTAATACAATGGGAAAGTGGGGGCAGTTGATATGGAAGAAAAGCGTTTTCGCAAAAACGACAACTCTTTTGTTTGCCAAAATTGCAAAAAAACGGTTGAGCCGCTTGGCTATAGTTCGCGAAATCATTGTCCGTTCTGCCTCTGCTCTGTTCATATCGATATAAATCCGGGTGACCGTGCATGTGAGTGTCAAGGGCTTATGATACCAAAAAGAGTTGAGACAGACGCAAAAAAAGGATTTATAATTATTCACGAATGTACAAAATGCGGAGAGATCAAACGAAACCGTGCGGCGCACGAGGCAAAAGTCCAGCCGGACGATATAAAACTGCTTATCAAACTCACCGCAGGAGATAACTGAAAAAAATCAAACCGAAAGGATCTAAATATGATAAAAATCGATCATTTAGTAAAAAATTACGGCAATTTTTGTGCCGTTGACGACATCAGCTTCTCGGTCGAAGCGGGTGAAATCGTCGGCTTCCTAGGCCCTAATGGTGCGGGAAAAAGTACAACTATGAATATGCTTACAGGCTATCTTTCGTCAAGTGCCGGAAGTATAAGCATCGCAGGGATCGACATTCTGGAAAACCCACTCGAAGCAAAGAAAAAAATAGGCTATTTGCCCGAGCAGCCGCCTCTTTATCTTGATATGACGGTTGACGAATATCTCAACTTTGCATATGAGCTGAAAGACTGTAAATACAACCGTCAAAAGCACCTTGACGAGATATGCAACGTTGTGAAAATCTCGGATGTGAGAAAGCGTCTGATAAAAAATCTTTCAAAGGGATACAAGCAACGTGTTGGAATTGCACAGGCACTCATAGGCAATCCGCCCGTGATCATCTTTGACGAGCCTACAATAGGACTTGACCCCAAGCAGATTATAGAGATAAGAAACCTTATCCGAAATCTCGGCCGCGACCATACCGTTATCCTCAGCACCCATATTCTGCAGGAGGTTCAGGCAGTATGCGACAGGATCGTGATCATCAACAAGGGTAAGATAGTCGCAGACGAAAAAACCGAGAATATAAGCCGTGCTATTGAGAACAACCGTCGCTTCAACGTTAAGATCAGCGGCCCTCAAAGAGAGGTTCTCGCTATGCTCAAATCCAAGCCCGGCATCGTTTATGCAGAGGTTCTGGCTGAGCGTGACGGTGATGCTTATACATACATGATCGAAAGCGAAGCAGGCATTGATATACGCAAAAACCTTTTCTATACCTTGGCTGAGAAAAATTGGCCTCTTATCGGAATGGAAGCTCTCGGTATGAGCCTTGAGGATATATTCATAGGCATTGTTGATAAGAGCGACGAAAGAAGAAGCCTAAGAGGTGATAAAACGAACAAGAGCCGTCACGGAAAAGCCGCGCTTGAGAATCAGATCGCAACGGATATTATGAAAAACACCCGTGACGCCCAGAAAAACGATACGGATATAATCAAATAACAAATCCCGAAAAGAAAGGAAATCTCTAAGATATGCTTGCCATATATCGAAAAGAATTAAAGTCTTATTTTACGACCCCGATCGGATATATTTACATAGGAATATTTCTCGCACTCAGTGCTCTTGTCTTTTGCTATACAACAATTATAAGCTATTCGTATAGCACGACAAGCTATTTTTCCATGATGCTCTTTTTGTTGGTGGTGCTTATTCCACTGCTTACGATGAAGCTCTTTTCAGAGGAAAAGAAGCTTCGCACAGAGCAGATGCTGCTGACAGCTCCGGTAACCATCACAGGTATGGTGCTCGGAAAATATCTTGCAGCACTTACGATGTTCGCAAGCTCGCTCCTCATCTCCTGCATCAACTTTATTCCGCTTTTCTCGATAGCAGCAAGAGAGAGGGCGGAAGCAGGAACAGACGTTATCCCGATAGGCCCCTCCGTACCTCAGATCATAGGATCTCTTGTCGGCGTGATACTCGTAGGAGCTGCTTTTATTGCTGTTGGTATGTTCATCTCAACACTTACCGAAAATCAGCTCGCTTCAGCTGTTATTTCTATCGCAGTTTTGCTTCTTATGATAGTTCTTGGATTTGTAAACAGCTATATAAGCAATTATGCGGTTCGTTTCGTTATCGACTGGATAAGTGTGCTTAGCCGTTTTGCTCCATTCGGATACGGACGTTTTGATTTTGCATCAATTCTTTACTATTTGTCGCTTTCCTCCGTCTTTACTTTCTTTACGATACGCGTTTACGAAAAACGTCGTTGGAGCTGACAGAAAGGGCGGTATTAAAAATGAATTTTCATACAAGCAAAAAACTTCGTTACGGCACTGTTTCACTTGCATTTACAGCTCTCTTCGTTGCTGCCGTCATCGCATTAAATGTGGTTTTCTCTGCACTCTCGGCAAAATATCTTTGGTATATAGATATGACGACCGAAACGCTTTATACTCTCTCGGACGAATGCGTGGAGCTTCTTGACGATATAGACCATGAGGTCACGATTCTGTTCTGCGACGATCCGGACAACCTTGAAGCCGCAAGTACGACCCGTCTTGTTTACAATACGGCACTTCAGCTTCAGGACAGACTTGATAATATAACCGTTAAAACGGTCAACATCATAAAAAACCGTTCCGCTGTCAACAAATATCTTACAACGGCGACGACCGAGATCAAAACTACCGACGTTATCATTGAAAGTGGCTCGGAGTTCCGTAAAATTGCCCTGCAATCATTCTACACCTTCTCAAATCAGAACACCACAGACCCTTGGGCTTACAATGCAGAATCCCGCTTTGCCGCAACTATAATAGCGGTCACAAGGGCCGAAGCTCCCATATGTGCACTTCTCTCAAACCATGGTGAAGCATATCAAGACAGCGAGCTTATAAATCTTATAACAGATGCGGGTTATGACATTCTTCCCTTAGACCTTTCAAAAGACGAAATACCCGAAGATTGCAGATTGATGATAAGCTATAACCCCACAAGTGATTTTATGTCCTCTTTTGACGGTATATCAGAGGTGAGTGAGATCGAAAAGCTCGACAAATTCCTTGACGGAGTAAACTCTTTCATGATTTTCGTGTCTCCGAGCACTCCAAAGTTGCCGAATCTTGAAGAATACCTTTACGAATGGGGTATAAAATTCGCAAGACATACAGATGAGGTCAATAACACATATAATTGTATAGTTAAGGACTCTTCTCAATCGCTCACTTTCGATGGATATACGGTAGTTTCGGAATATGTCACGGACGAAAGCAGTCTCGGCGCACAGGTAAACAACGATCTTACAAATGCAGGTACAGCGCCCAAGGTAATATTCTCTGACGCTATGCCAATTCTTCACGCTAATTCCTACGACTCCACAGGGTACTACTATTCAAACGGATATTCTCGCCAGATAAACGATATTTTCGTGACAAGCGAGAACGCAGTTATCGAGGCTAACGGAAATGTTGTTGGGAAAGCAACTCAAGCCGATCGTTTCCCGCTTCTTACGATAACGACAGAGGGTAGACAGATCGAAGCGACCGCAACAACGGAATATTCCTACGTTATGGCATGCGGTTCAATAGATTTTGCGTCTGAGGCCATACTTCAATCAAATGTTTACGGAAATAACGACTCTCTCTATTCGATGATGCGTATTATGCAAAAGGAGATCGTTTATATAAACCTCGCAAAGAAGCCCTTTGCAATAGTAGATATCGAAAGTCTTACTTCCTCGGATGCGACATCCTATACTCTGGCATTATCTATAATTCCTGCCGCTATAGTATTTATTTGCGGTGCTGTAGTTATCATAAAGAGAAAATTTGAAAGATAATTTTCTAAAAGTATCAAAATAAGGAAGTCACATATAGTATGGTAAAAAAACAAATTATCATTATAGCTATTCTCGGTGCAATATTCATCGGTCTTATCTCGATTTATTTTGTTCTGGTAAGACCTTTAGTGAATGAAACAGGTCCCGAGACCACTGCCGAACCCATTGATACGGAAGAATGGGAAGACGTCGGAATCGGTAAGAAAATTCTCGCCTATGACTATATCAAAAGCGATGATGTACAGTCTATTACGGTAAATAACGAACACGGAACATATCGTATATATAGGGGCGAAGATGACGAGGCTGTCATAGAAGGCTTTGAGGGTATAGCCTTCAATAAAGAAAACATGGCTGCTCTTATGTCGAGCGTGGGATACGTGGCAGTTACTACAAAATTTGATGAACCGAACGCTCTCGAAGAATACGGACTTGCTCCCACCAAGCTTGAAGATGGAACTATCAAAAACCCCGCTACGTTTGAAGTCGTCACAACATCGGGAGAAAAATATAAAGGTATTGTCGGCGACAAAATAGTAACCGGAAACGGATATTATTTTCTTTATGAAAAGCACCCCGATGTCGTTTATATCGTAAAACCCGATTTTGACGAAACCGTTTTAGCCCCCGTTGAAGCTTTGATAGAGCCTATGATCGTAACACCATTGCAGGAATCCGACTACGTCAAGGTTCATGATTTTCTCTTGATGAAAGACAAAGAGGTTATCGTAAATTTTGACTATATCGAAGAAGCTGACCGAGCTAACTCTGAGTACGTAAATCAGATGTATAAAATGCTCTCCCCCGAGGGACTTATCCCATCATCATCGGCTATTTCCGGAATTATGTATAAGTTATATTCGTCAAAGGCTTCGCTTGAAGTCGTAAAGCTCGGCATAAACGACGAGGCACTTGCCGAATATAATCTTGACAAAAACGCTTATTCTCTTTATTTTAAGTATAACGGCGTTGAAAATTTGATCTTGATAAGTCAACGAACCTCCGACGGCTCTTTTTATGCGGCTTCGCCGCTCTTTGATCAGATCGTAAAAGGAACTTCTGAACTCTTCGATTTTGTTACATGGGATCTGTTTGATTGGGTAGAATCGCCGTTCTTCCAAAGAAACATCATATACATAACAGACATTTCTGTTGAATCAAGCGATTTCAACGTTACCTTCGAGCTTGAAGGCGAAGGCTCTGCACTCGTCGTCACGGATAGTAAAACGGGCAAGGTGTTTGACACAAACAACTTCCGCCAGTTCTATAAAACTCTTCTATATTCCTCATACGAGGGCGAAAGCAATCTGACCTCAGACGAGCTTGAGACCTATCATAATATGGGCGACAGCGAGGCGCAGGTGGTGCTTACTATTAACACCGTTGGCGGTAACACATTCCGATACCGATTCTTCCAATATACAGAAAGACGCTCTTATGTCGAGCTTAACGGCGTTGGACAATTCTATACCCTTAGCACTGTGCCTAAAAAGATTTTGGCTGACGCTAAACGTGTCGTCAACAACGAGCCTATAACAAGCACGGGCAAATATTAAATTTTCAAACAACAAAAAAAACAGTCGGTAAAGAGTTTACCGACTGTTTTTTTGTTGTTTTATTACTTTATCTCAGGCAAGGAAGCAGCTGCTACCGACTGACCTACTCTACGTGAGCTTTCATCGGGAATATGAAGCTGTATATTCTTTGCAAGCTCAGGAAATTCCTTATCCAATACTTCCTGTGCTCTCTCAAGCAAGATAGTTCCGCCGTTACCGGACGTAACTCTTCCCATGATCAAAACGTGCTTGATATCATAAAATTCGGTGTAGAAGGCAATAGCATATCCGAAATAAGCACCAATGGTATCATAGATCGCAGCCGCTCTCTCGTCTCCGTTTGCCATAAGGCCCTGAACGACCTTCAGCTTCTCTGCAGGAGAAAGATTTTCGTCAAGCTCGATTCCCGCATAAGGAGCTAATTTAATTACGCCGTCCTGCGAGAAATATTTAACTCCGCAACCATAGTCACCAGACCATTCGTCAACCATAGCGTCTCGGCAGAAATCAACCGGAACGAACGCAAGCTCATTCAACCAACCCGTGATATTACCCTGAGGATCAACGTATCCGCCTGCCTCACTTGTTCCCATCGCAACGCCGAGAACAGAGTCGTCATTCAGATCCATAGCTCCGGCAAGAGCAGTAACGTCACCGTCGTTTGCAACCTCAACAGGAATGTTTTCACCTATCTCCTTTGCAACGTCAAGGTACATATTCTTTACTTTCTTATCAAAATCCTCGTCGTTGACCTTAAGGAAAAGAGAAGCGACCATGATTCTGTTATCCACATATACACCTGCACTTGAAACGCCTATTGCGTCAACTCTCGGCATATGCGAAGCGGCAGTTTTCATAGCCTCAAGGATTCCCTGATAGTGATACTCCGGATCCGAATTAACTTTAGGGAACCAAACGACCTCCTCGGAATATACGCTCTCACCGTCGATAACAGCACTTACCTTTCTGTCACTTCCGCCTGCGTCAAATCCGATTCTGCAGCCCTCGAGGTGTCGACCGATCGGTGCTGCCGCAGATTTATCCTTCGGAGCGTCCTCAAGAGAGCAAACTATCACCTCAAAAGGCTTCTCATAAACTCTTTCCATGAAACGAACGTCGAAATCACGAAGTCCGCCGTCAGTATAAGCTTCCTTTATCTTGTTACCGATAACGTCGCTTCCTGCGATGATTATTTTGTATCCGCCGGCAACCCAAAGAAGAGCCTTTGCCATTCTCTCAACAAAGTTGAAGTTCTCTTCATCATGTCCCGTGCCGTCCTTGAAAACTCTTGTCTTATATGTAACAGTATATCCCTTGTTTCTTTCAACCGCAATAACGATATCCTGTCCGTTTTCCTTTGTTTGCTCTCTCATTTCTCTGCATACAAGAGACAGAGGTGCAAATTGGGGGTCTAATTTAGCATTAACCTTAAGCTTCATATTTGATTTCTCCTTTTTTAATGGTCTTCAATACGTTAAATTCATTATCCAGAATAACGATATCCGCATCCTTGCCTATCTCAATAGATCCTTTCCTGTCCGCTACACCTATAGTTTGGGCAGGATTTAAGGAAGCACAATTTACACATTCACAGAGAGGAATTGTAGAATTCTTATAAACATTCCATACGCCCTTATTTAACTGCAGAACACTTCCCGCAACCGTTCCGTCTTCAAGACGGCAAACAATGTCTCTATACACAATTTTATTTCCACCGAGCGTATATTCACCGTAAGGCAAGCCTCCCGCCGGAAGACAGTCAGTTATAAAGCACAGCTTTCTACCCTTTAGTTTGTACAGCATATCATAAAGTGCGGGAGAAACGTGGAAGGTATCAACAATAAGCTCGCAGCTTACGTCAGAAGTAAGTGCTGCTCCAACGACTCCGGGGGCTCTGTGAGCAAGAGGCGTCATCGCATTAAAGAGATGCGTTGCGTGCTTAACTCCGTTGCTTATACTTGCCATCGCCGTATCGTAATCCGCCGACGTATGTCCCATTGAAATCACTACGTCTGTTTCTTTATTTATCTCTCTTATTGCACTGAAATCCGCAGTGTCCTCCTCGGGTGCAAGAGAAATTATCTTTATAATGTCAGAATACTCTTTAACAAATTCTGCATCGGGAGAAAGTATGTATTTCGGGTCTTGAGCGCCCTTTTTTGATTCGCTGATAAACGGTCCTTCGGCGTGACAACCCAAAATCTCGCTGCCCTCCCAGCTCTCACTTTCTTTTTTCAGAGCTCTGAGCACCTCAAGTGATTTTTTGATCACCTTCATATCGACCGTCATCGTTGTCGGAAGATATCCCGTGACACCGTTTGCAATAATGCCCTTTGAGATCGTTCTGATGCTCTCCTCCTCGCCGTCACATACATCTTTTCCAAGATAACCGTGAATATGCAAATCTATAAAGCCGGGAGAAATAAATCCACCTCTTGCGTCTATTATCTCTGCGTCACTCGGTACGCTTTCGGCAGAAATAATGCCTTCTATAACATCGGAATAAACCAAAGCACTGTTTTCTAAAATTTTATCCTTCAAAATGATTTTACCGTTTGTAATTACCTTCATTTCAAGTCCTCCTTTATCCCAAAATCAATCATCTATCAATATACCCTATAAATCCCATTAGATTATATCATATTATCCTACCATATGCAACATAAAAAACAAAATTTTTCCACTAATATTATCTACTTTTTCTTCCAATTAAAAAGCAAAACGGATCCGCTTATATGCAAGATCCGTTTCTATCATTATTGAATTTCGGCTATGACCTCAACCTCAACAAGTGCCCCTTTGGGAAGTGCTTTTGCCGCAACGCAGCTACGTGCAGGTTTACCTATAAAATACTTTCCGTAAATTTCGTTAAAAACTGCAAAATCCGCAATATCCGCAAGGAAGCAAGTGGTCTTTACGACCTTCTCAAACGAAGAGCCTGCCGCCTCAAGAACTGCTCCGAGGTTTTTCATAACCTGCTCGGTCTGTCCCGCTACGTCTTTTGCCACAATGTCTCCCACCTCGGGGGCAATAGCTATCTGTCCCGATGTGAAAACGAGATTTCCGCAAACCACAGCCTGTGAATACGGGCCTATCGCACCCGGTGCTTTATTCGTTGCAATTATTTTTGACATAATATACTCCTTTATAATAGTTTGAATCCAAAATCGGTGAGTGCCTTTTTAATATCTTTTATATGTTCAAAATTACGGGTTTCGAGAATTATACGCAAGTAGCAACCGTTAACGTCCGAGCCTTCATTCGCTCTCTCGTGATGCACCGAAATAACATTTCCGCCAAGATCCGCAATAATACGGGAAACGTTTTTAAGCTGTCCCGGCTTATCGACAAGCTCCACCATCAACTGACAAGTTCTTCCCGACATAAGAAGACCACGTTTAATAACTCTTGAAAGAATAGTAACGTCTATATTACCGCCCGAGAGCAGACAAACGACTTTTTTACCCGCAATATCTATCTTGCCGAACATTGCCGCCGCAACAGATACCGCTCCCGCACCTTCAGTTACGAGCTTGTGTTGCTCCATAAGTGCCAGAATAGCAGCAGATATCTCATCGTCCGTGACAGTCACCATTTCGTCAACGTATTTACGGCACAATTCATATGTAAGGTCACCGGGGCATTTTACCGCAATTCCGTCCGCAATCGTTGAAACGCTCTCAAGCGTCTCAATATGTTCATCACGAACCGAATTTACCATAGAGGGTGCGCCACTTGCCTGAACACCATATACTTTCACTTTTGGGTTTAACGTTTTTATCGTATAGGCAACACCGGCAATAAGTCCGCCGCCGCCAACCGGAACGATGACCGCATCAAGATCGGGAAGCTGTTCTGCGATCTCAAGTGCAATAGTACCCTGTCCCGCAATAACGTCCTCGTCATTGAACGGGTGAATAAAGGTATAACCCTTCTCATCGCGAAGCTCAATAGCCTTTCTATAGGCATCATCATAAACGCCCTCCACCAAGCATACATCAGCCCCATAGCTTCTCGTCGCCTCGACCTTTGAGATCGGAGCTCCGTCAGGTAGGCAGATAACCGCCTTTATCCCATTTTTTTGAGCCGAAAGAGCAACTCCCTGAGCGTGATTTCCCGCAGAACAAGCAATAACTCCGCGAGCCTTTTCCTCCTCAGACAGCTTGGACATCTTATAATACGAGCCTCTTACCTTAAAAGATCCCGTAACCTGTAAATTTTCTGTTTTGAGATATATCTGCGCACCGCTCTTAAGCTTCGGTGCATAGATAATATCCGTTTTGCGAACAACGTCCTTTAAGGCATAGCTCGCACGGTAAACATTATCAAGAGTAAGCATCTTACTACCTCTTTTTATCAATAAAATTTGTATATTACATCAAACTTTCAATAAATTGCTCTGCACATCTTGCCGAGCGGTATCCACGCTTGAGTGCAAAAGCCTCTGCATCTCTCTCCAAAATCTCACTCTCAACTTTTATGCCGTTTCTCTCGGCAAGCTCGTGAATGATTTCAAGATAAAGCTTCTTTTCGGGCTTCGCGAAAAGAACGGTAAGTCCGAAACGCTCCGAGAGAGATAGATTTTCCTGAACGGTATCGTTTCTGTGCAGTTCGTCTCCGTCACGCTCCGAGAATGTCTCTCTGACGATATGACGGCGGTTGCTTGTTGCGTAAATTACGGCATTTTTCGCCTTTGCACTCGCAGAACCCTCAAGCGTTGCCTTGAGCATACTGAAATTATCGTCGTTCTGAGCAAAGGAAAGGTCGTCTATGAAAATAATAAATTTAAGCGGGTTTCCGCTTATCTCTCCCATAACCTTTGGCAAAAGCAAAAGCTGATTTTTACGAACCTCAATAAGACGAAGTCCCCTGTCAAAGAAGTGGTTTGTCACAGCTTTGACAGTCGAAGATTTTCCCGTTCCCGCATCGCCATAAAGTAGAACGTTTGCGGCAGGACGGCCTTCAAGGAACGCCGCCGTATTGTTGAGGACTTTATTTCGCTCCTCTTTGTATCCCACAAAGCTGTCAAGCGAGATCCTGTCCGCACTTGCGATAGGCTCGATCGCCCCGTCGTCCGAGAGCGAGAACATCGCACTTGTCGCAAAAATACCGTAACCGTATTTTCCTATATTACCGAGACGGCTCTCATATTCCGCACGAATGTCAGCCTTTTCGACCTCAAACGAAGGCAAGAAAGAACTACTCTCCATATCTTTTGCAAAATCGTCCGCCCCAAGTGCTGCGAATTGAGAGAGAATATCAAGCTCGTGCGAAACCGCATCAGACACACTCTTGCTTATCTTCGCCATATTCCCGACAGATCTTACATAGACGTTCTCGTCCTCAAAGACGATATGTCTGACACAGGACGTAAGCGAAGCACCGCCCTCATATATTTCAGAAACGAAAGCACTGTACGAAAGCAGCTTTTCCGTCTCTCCCTCTGCCCTTGAATATTCAAAAAAGCGTTTAAAAAGCGGTTTTTCTAACACTCCTCTGAAAACTGCAAGAGAGCAAAGCCCCTTATATATATCTTTTATGCAACTCATATCTGCCTCAGATATTTTCAATTATCTTATCTGTGATCTCGGTAGTAGAGAGGCTATCTGCTCCGTGTGCAATATCAGCGGTACGATAACCCGCATCGAGCACCTTATCTACAGCCGCTACGATACAATCAGACTCGCTCGCAAGACCGAAAGAATAGAGAAGCATCATAGCCGCCGAAAGTATTGTCGCTATCGGATTTGCAAGTCCTTTTCCCGCAATATCGGGAGCAGAGCCGTGAATAGGCTCGTAGAGTCCTCTGCTCGTCTCTCCCAAGGAAGCGGAAGGAAGCATACCGATAGAACCCGTTATCTGCGAAGCCTCGTCCGAGAGAATATCTCCGAACATATTTGAAGTAACTATAACGTCAAACTGAGCAGGATTTCTGACAAGCTGCATAGCAGCATTGTCAACGAGCATATCCGAGCATTCAACATCCGAGTACTGCTCCGCGATCTCATGCACAACCTTACGCCAAAGTCTCGAGGACTCAAGAACATTTGCCTTATCGATGCTTGTCAGCTTTCCTTTACGCTTTCTTGCACTCTCAAAAGCAACCCTTGCAATTCTCTCTATTTCCATACGGCTGTAGCACTCTGTATCATATGCCTCCTCACCGTATTTACCCTCGCGCATACCACGCTCACCAAAGTAAATTCCACCCGTAAGCTCACGAACGATCATAATATCAAACCCATTCTCAACTATGTCGCAGCGGAGAGGGCAATCGTCCTTGAGCGCACTGTAAAGCTTTGCGGGACGAAGATTTGTGAAAAGCCCCATCGCCTCTCTGATTCCGAGAAGCGCCTTTTCAGGTCTGAGATTTCCGGGGAGAGTATCCCACTTAGGTCCGCCAACCGCTCCCAAAAGCACGCTGTCTGACGCAAGACAACCCTCAACCGTTGCATCAGGAAGCGGTATTCCATATTTATCAAGAGCCGCACCGCCTATATCGTAATCGGTGAAAACAAATTCATGTCCAAACTTTTTGCCGACAGTCTCAAGTACACGAACCGCACTCTCAACTATCTCCGGACCTATTCCGTCACCCTTGAGCAATCCTATATTGTATCTCATTTTCCGACCTCACTTTATCTCGCCGCAGCGAATTGCTTCAACAAGACCGCCACAGTCAATGATTTTGCCAATAAACTCCGGGAAGGGCTTAGTTTCAAAGCTTTTGCCCGTTGTCTTGTCATAAATTATTCCTTTTTCGAGGTCTGCTTCAACCTCGTCGCCCTCAGAAATTGCCTTTGCCGCCTCGGGACATTCAAGTATTGCAAGACCGATATTTATAGAGTTGCGGTAAAAAATTCTTGCAAAGCTCTCTGCAATAACGAGCGATATACCGCTTTCCTTTATTGCGATCGGTGCGTGTTCACGAGAAGATCCGCATCCAAAGTTCGCTCCTGCGACCATTATATCGCCAGGCTGAACCTTCTTTGCAAAATTCTTATCAATATCCTCCATACAATGAGAAGCAAGTTCTTTTTTATCTATAGTATTGAGGTATCTGGCGGGAATGATAACGTCGGTGTCAACATTGTCGCCGTATTTCAAAACTTTACCTGTAAAAATCATTTTAAATCCCCCTCTCAAATCTTAGCAGGATCTGCAATCTTACCTGCTATCGCACTTGCAGCTGCAACTGCCGGACTTGCGAGATATACCTCAGAGGTAACGTCACCCATTCTGCCGACAAAGTTACGGTTTGTCGTTGCAACCGCCCTCTCGCCTGCCGCAAGAATACCCATATAACCGCCAAGACACGGACCACACGTAGGCGTTGAAACCACGCATCCTGCCTCAATAAAGATCTTAAGCAGACCGTTTTCCATCGCCTTCAGGTAAATATCCTGTGTTGCGGGGATTATTATCGCACGAACGTTCTTTGCGACCTTTTTACCTTTGAGTATCATAGCCGCTTCTTCAATATCCTTATAATGTCCGTTAGTACAAGAGCCGATAACGACTTGGTCTATTACTACCTCTCCCACCTCGTCTATCGTGCGTGTGTTTTCCGGCAGATGCGGGAAAGCAACCGTTGATTTTATCTGTGAAAGGTCAATCTCGATAACCTCATCATATTCAGCGTCGGGGTCTGCACTATATATAACAGGCTTTTTCTGCGAATGCTCGGCAATATACGTAAGCGTTTCTTCATCCACCTCGAAAATACCGTTCTTCGCACCTGCTTCTATTGCCATATTGCAGATAGTAAGTCTATCGTAGATGCTAAGCGACTTAACGCCCTCTCCCGTAAATTCCATCGACTTATAAAGAGCACCGTCAACACCTATTTTGCCTATGATATGAAGAATAACGTCCTTACCCGAAACGTATTTGTTCAGTTTTCCGCTAAGTACGAATTTTATAGCCGACGGCACCTTGAACCAAGCCTTGCCCGTCGCCATTCCGCACGCCATATCGGTCGAGCCGACACCCGTCGAAAAAGCACCAAGTGCACCGTATGTACAAGTATGCGAATCTGCTCCTATGACAACATCACCTGCAACCACAAGTCCCTTTTCGGGAAGCAGTGCATGTTCTATACCCATTCTTCCAACGTCATAAAAATGCGTAACCTCTTTTTCGTTACAGAAATCACGGCACATTTTGCACTGAACTGCGGCTTTGATGTCCTTGTTCGGAGCAAAGTGGTCCATTACCATAGTTACCTTGTCTTTATCAAAGACATTTTTCGCACCTATTCTGTCAAACTCTCGTATAGCAACGGGAGAGGTTATATCATTACCGAGAACACGGTCAATATCAACAAGAATGAGCTGACCTGCCTCGACCTTATCAAGTCCCGCATGAGAAGCGAGTATTTTTTGCGTCATCGTCATAGACATAGCATAGTATCCTTTCGATTTTTGAGAAACTTTTCAATTAGTGATGCATTTTACTTATTAATGATAGCTCCCTTATCGGCAGAGCTTACCATCGAAGCGTATCTCTTGAGATAACCCGTGATATTTTCTTTTTTCTTTATAGGCATCGTCGCACGGCGTTCTGCCAGCTCTTCGTCCGACACCTTCAAGGATATAGAATATTCGGGAATATTTATAGAAATTATATCTCCGTCCTTAACGTAAGCAATAGTTCCGCCGCTTACCGCCTCGGGAGATACGTGTCCGATAGACGCACCTCTCGTAGCACCCGAAAATCTTCCGTCGGTAATAAGTGCAACGTCCTTATCAAGTCCCATTCCCGCAATAGCAGATGTGGGCGAGAGCATCTCTCTCATACCGGGACCGCCGCTCGGCCCCTCATAACGAATAACCACAACGTCTCCCTTGACTATCTTACCCGCATATATTGCGGCAATAGCCTCTTCCTCGCTCTCATACACCTTTGCAGGTCCTTCGTGAACGAGCATTTCGGGTGCAACCGCACTTCTCTTAACGACGCAACCGTCAGGGGCGAGATTTCCACGCAGAACCGCAATGCCGCCCGTCTTTGAGAAGGGATTTTCTGTAGTTCTGATCGTGTCGGTGTCGCGGTTATAGGCATCGGCAATATTTTCACCGAGCGTCTTGCCTGTAACCGTCATAACCGAGGTGTCGATAAGTCCGAGCTTGTCGATTTCCTTCAACACCGCATAAACGCCTCCCGCCTCGTTAAGATCCTCCATATAAGTAGGACCTGCAGGAGCAAGATGGCAAAGGTTCGGTGTTTTTTCGCTTATTTCATTTACAATATCGAGATTAAACTCAACTCCGCACTCATTTGCGATAGCGGGCAGGTGAAGCATACTGTTTGTAGAGCAACCGAGTGCCATATCAGCCGTTATAGCGTTCTTGATAGCCGCCTCGGTCATAATATCACGGGGACGAATGTTTTTACGGATAAGCTCCATAACCTGCATACCCGCATGCTTTGCAAGCTCTATTCTCGCGGAATAGACCGCAGGGATAGTGCCGTTACCGCGAAGTCCCATTCCAAGAACCTCTGTCAAGCAGTTCATCGAGTTTGCAGTGTACATACCTGAGCAAGAACCGCAGGTGGGACAAGCCTTATTTTCAAATTCGCAGAGCTTATCCTCTCCGATAGTACCCGCCTTATAAGAACCGACCGCCTCAAACATAGCGGAAAGGCTTCTCTTTTTGCCGTCAACTCTGCCCGCAAGCATAGGACCGCCACTTACAAAAACAGTCGGAATATTAAGTCTCGCCGCCGCCATAAGAAGTCCGGGAACGTTCTTGTCGCAGTTCGGGATCATAACGAGTCCGTCAAAGCCATGGGCCATTACCATAGCCTCGGTTGAGTCGGCAATAAGATCGCGGGTAACGAGGGAATATTTCATTCCGACGTGTCCCATAGCAATTCCGTCACATACAGCGATAGCGGGGAACATAATAGGAGTACCTCCCGCCATTGCAACGCCGAGCTTGACAGCCTCCGTGATCTTGTCGAGATTCATATGTCCCGGAACTATCTCATTATATGAGCTGACAATACCTATAAGAGGTCTGTCCATTTCTTCCTTTGTAAGTCCAAGAGCCTTATATAGCGAGCGATGAGGTGCGTTATGTGCACCGCAAACTATCGTATCCTTTATCATATTCTGTTCCTTTCTTCAAAAAGACTTTTTATTATCGGAAATAGGCAAAATATACTTTTGCCCCTTTCCAAGAATAAAAATTTTATCTGCCTTTGGGGGTCAGGGGGCTTTTTCGAAAAAGCCCCATATCCCAACGGTATGTATTTTATCAGTTGTTGATCAGCTTATCCTCATCGCTCCAGCTGTAAAGCTTTCTGATATCCTTACCGACAACCTCGGAGGGATGCTCTGCCGCTATCTTACGCATAGCGTTGAAGTGAACCTGAGAACCTGCGTCAGACATATCAAGCAGGAAGTCTTTTGCAAATGTTCCGTCTTGAATATCGGAAAGAACCTTCTTCATAGCCTTCTTTGTGTCCTCTGTTATGATCTTGGGACCTGTGATATAGTCACCGTATTCAGCTGTGTTAGAGATATAATATCTCATGCCCTCAAAACCGCTCTGATAGATGAGGTCAACGATGAGCTTCATCTCGTGAATACACTCAAAATATGCATTTCTGGGGTCATAGCCTGCCTCAACGAGAGTTTCGTAGCCTGCCTGCATAAGTGCACAAACACCGCCGCAGAGAACCGCCTGCTCACCGAAAAGGTCTGTTTCTGTCTCTGTACGGAACGTTGTCTCAAGAACACCTGCTCTTGCACCGCCTATACCGAGTGCATATGCAAGACCGATCTCAAGTGCATCACCCGTTGCGTTCTGCTCGATAGCGATAAGACAAGGAACGCCCTTACCTGCCTGATACTCACTGCGAACAGTGTGACCGGGGCCCTTGGGAGCGACCATGATTACGTTTACGTTCTTCGGAGGCTTGATACAACCGAAGTGAATATTGAAGCCGTGAGCAAAAGCAAGAGTCTTACCCTCTGTAAGATTAGGCTCGATGCTTTCCTTATAGAGCTTAGCCTGCTTTTCATCGTTGATGAGGATCATGATAATGTCGGAATTTTTAGCTGCGTCAGCCGCTGTCATAACCTTAAGGCCCTGACTTTCAGCCTTTGCCCAGCTCTTTGAGCCCTCATAAAGACCAACGATAACGTTAACGCCCGATTCCTTAAGATTAAGAGCATGAGCGTGTCCCTGTGAGCCGTAACCGATAATAGCGACCGTTTTGCCACTCAGCTTATTAAGGTCACAATCCTGCTGATAATAAATGTTTGCCATAATAATTTTCTCCTTTTTTATGTACAATAAAATTTTACTTATTTAAGAGCGTGCCGGCACCTCTCTCAAGTGCAACTATACCTGTTCGGCACATCTCAAGTATTCCATAAGGCTCCATGAGTTTAACGAAAGCATCTATTTTTGTGGGGTCGCCTGTTATCTCAATGCAAAGCTCGGTTGCGGTATAATCTATGACCTTTGCACGATAAACGTTGGTTGCATCGAGAACGTCCGCACGTGTCTCGCGGTTGTTTTTAACCTTGATGAGCATAAGCTCTCTCGTAATGGGGGCGTCGTCCAGCACCTCGACCTTTTTTACGTTATATAGCTTCTTCATCTGATTTATCAGCATCTGACGCATATAATCATCGCCGTCAAGCGTGATAGTGATTCGCGAATACTCCGAATTTTCCGTTTCTCCAACAGTGAGAGCGTCAATGTTGAAGCCTCGGCGGGTAAACATACTCGTAACTCTTGTAAGTACACCGGCTTTGTTTTCAACATAAACCGCAATTACAAATTTACTCATTTGTCTGCCTCCTCTTTATCCACTATAATATCGTCAATAGAACCTCCGGGAGGAAGCATAGGCAACACAAACTCGTCTTTATCAACAATAGTATCGATAATTACAGGTCTGCCTGCATTTATAGCCTCCTCGAACGCCTTTGAAAACTCTTCTTCTGTTTCGGCTCTGATACCTATTGCTCCAAACGCCTCTGCAAGCTTTACAAAATCAGTCTGTCTGCCAAGCACGGTGTTTGAATATCTCTTTCCGAAGAACAGCGTCTGCCATTGACGAACCATTCCAAGCACACCGTTGTTCATAAGAACGGTAACGACGGGAATGTTATACGAAACCGCTGTTGCGATCTCATTTAAGTTCATACCAAAGCTTCCGTCACCCGTTATAAGTACAGTAGGATCACCGCTGCCCACCTGAGCCCCGAGTGCTGCACCCAGACCAAATCCCATCGTTCCAAGACCTCCGCTCGAAACAAAACGGCGAGGACCGTCAAAATCCGCATACTGTGCCGTCCACATCTGGTGCTGACCAACGTCGGTTGCAATAACTGTGCGAGGCTTCTTCTTTTCGTTGATTATATCGAGAACCTTTTTGGGTGTAAGTGTTCCCTTTGCTCGCTCTGCAGCCTTTCTCTCAAGCTCCGTTTCTCTCTCTTTAAGCTCGGATATCTTTTTGTTCCATTCGGGGTGCTTTATCTCCCCAAGTGCATCTGCAATTCTCGCAAATGAATCGTAAACGTCGGCTACGATACCGATATCAACATTGATATTCTTGTTTATCTCCGCAAAATCGGGATCAAGCTGAATTATTTTGCTGTTCTTTGCAAATTTTGCCGCATTTCCCGTTGCTCTGTCGCTGAATCTGACACCGACCGCCAATATGAGATCCGCCTCTTTCTGTGCCATTGAGGAAGCAAAATGGCCGTGCATACCTTGCATACCGAGGAATCTATCGCAAGAGTTCGGTATTGCCGAAAGTCCCATAAAGGAGCATCCGATATATGCGTCTATTTTATCTGCAAGTGCCATTATCTCCTTACCCATTCCAATACCTGCCGCACCGCCGCCGATATAGATATAAGGACGCTTTGCCTCCTTTATCATCTCAACCGCCGCGTCAATCTCGCTCTGATCTGCTTTGGAAAGGGGGATTTTGGGAGAGACCTCTTTCTTTTCCCATTCGTATTCTGCTATCTGGACGTCCTTTGGAACGTCGATAAGCACAGGGCCGGGTCTGCCGCTCTTTGCAATACTGAAGGCTTCGCGAATAGTGTCTGCCAAATCCTCTATATTTTTAACTATGTAATTATGCTTCGTTATGGGAAGCGTAACTCCAACGATATCTATCTCCTGGAAGCTGTCTCTGCCAAGCAGTGGGCAAGGAACATTTCCCGTGATGGCTACCATAGGCACCGAGTCAAGCATCGCCGTTGCGATACCTGTTACAAGATTAGTCGCACCGGGACCTGATGTCGCAATGCAAACGCCAACCTTTCCCGTTGCTCTTGAATAGCCGTCTGCGGCATGGGAAGCACCCTGCTCGTGAGCCGTGAGAATATGATTGATCCTGTCGCTGTTTTTATATAGGGCGTCGTATATATTGAGTACCTGTCCGCCCGGATAACCGAAAACATCTGTAACGCCCTGCTCTATGAGGGTATTTACAATGATTTCCGCTCCTGTCATTTTCATATTTTTCTCCTTAATTTTGTTTATGTGCATCGATGAGTATATTCACCGCACTTACAAGTGCCTTTACCGAGGCTGTCATAATATCCTGATGGATACCCGTGCCCCAATATATCTCGCCGTTATATTTTATACTTACGTAGGAAGCCGCCTTCGAGCTTGATTTTCCTTCAAGTGCGTGCTGAGTATAGCTCTCAAGCGTATAATCAAATCCCGTAAGAGCACTCAAGGCTTGGCTAACTGCGTCCAAACGACCGTTACCGTAGGAAATATGCTCAATCTCCTTGCCGCCAATCTCTATGACGCAATTTGCCGTGACATTTTCGCCTCGTTCCTCATAGACCGCCTTTTTAACGTCAACGTTTGCTGTGAGATTTACGTAATCACGCAAGAAAATATCATAAACCTCACTCGGCTGAAGCTCTCTGTGCTCGTGGTCGGAAATATTCTTCACATGATATCCGAATTGCTCTCTCATCTTGGGTGGGAGTGACAAGCTATACTGTGTCTCAAGAATGTAGCCTATACCGCCCTTGCCGGATTGAGAATTGATGCGAATAACGTCCGCCTCGTAAACTCTGCCAACGTCCGACGGATCAATGGGAAGATAAGGCACGTTCCATACGTCAATATTCTTCTCATCTCTCCACTTCATACCCTTTGCAATAGCGTCCTGATGAGAGCCGCTGAATGCCGCAAATACGAGCTGACCGCTATACGGCTGTCTCTCATAGACGTGCATTCTCGTAACCTTTTCATAAACCTTTGTAATCTCGGGCAGATTCGTAAAGTCAAGTCCGGGATCAATGCCCTGCGAATACATATTGAGTGCAAGAGTTACGATATCAACGTTTCCCGTTCTCTCACCATTTCCGAAAAGTGTACCTTCAATTCTATCGCCTCCCGCAAGCAGTCCCATTTCGCTGTCCGCTACAGCACAGCCTCTGTCGTTATGCGGGTGTAAAGATATTATCAAATTTTCTCTGCCAATCAGATTTTTACACATATATTCAACCTGATTTGCGTAAACGTGCGGCATTGAATGAGAAACCGTCACGGGCAGGTTGATAATGACCTTGTCCTCGGGCGTCGGCTCCCATATCTTAATGACCTCGTTACAGATCTCGGCTGCATACTCAGGCTCAGTACCCGTAAAGCTCTCGGGGGAGTATTCAAAGGTTATCTCACCGTCGCCGTTCGCTCTCGCCTTTTCTCTATACTTTTTGCAAAGCTCAGCGCCGAATTTTGCAATTTCGGTTATCTCTTCCTTGCTCTTCTTAAATACCTGCTCTCTCTGAGCCACTGACGTTGAATTGTAAAGATGAACGACCGTGTGCTTCGCACCCTTTATCGCCTCAAACGTCTTCGCTATTATATGCTCTCTTGACTGAGTCAGCACTTGAATTGTCACGTCGTCAGGTATAAGTCCCTGCTCGATGATTGTGCGGCAGAAATTATATTCTGTCTCGGACGCCGCAGGAAAACCTACCTCTATCTCCTTAAAACCGATCTTGCAGAGAAGCTTGAAAAATTCTATCTTCTCCTCAAGGCTCATCGGCACGATAAGCGCCTGATTTCCGTCACGCAGGTCAACGCTGCACCATATCGGAGGATTCGTTATTTGAGTTTTTTTTACCCAGTCCATGCTGACGCCGCTCGGCGCAAAAAACTGGGAAGCATACTTGCCGGTGTTCTTCATTATAATACCATCCTTTCAGTCTTGTAGGCAAAGGGGCTACCTCCGCCATGCTGTCGGGGAGTTCTCCAAAAAACAAAAAATCTCCTTTACGCAACAGCACATAACTTTTGCATAAAAGAGACGAAGTGTTTATGTTCTCCGCGGTACCACTCTTTATTGACGGAAGATCCGTCCTCTTACTGTCCTGTCAACTAACAAGACTTCTCTGTAACGGGAGATCCCGTCCGAGTCTACTTGGCTCATAGCCTTTCGGTCGGAGATTCAGGGAGGAGACGGCCCCCGCTCTGCTCACTGTCTCGCACCACCCGACAGCTCTCTTGAAAGCTTTGCGAACCTTTTTCCCATCATAATCTTTACTACATATTTTATAGGATTTTCACATTTTTGTCAATAGTAATTGTCGATTTTTTTATTTTTATCCCGATAGACAAAAAACGAGTCGCCGTAATCGTATTTTTGTGCAAATTTCACAAAACGCAATTGCGGCGACACACCGTTATATTTTATATACCCAACCGTAAGTATCTTCCTTCTTGCCCCATTGGATTCCTGTCAGGATATCATAAAGCTTCGAGGTAACCTCACCTATCTTGCCACCATTTACGGTATATTCCGTATCCTGATAGCAAAGAGTTCCTATAGGAGATACAACAGCCGCCGTTCCGCAGCCCCAAGCCTCCTCAAGCTTGCCCTCTTTCATCGCACAAACAAGCTCATCTACTGAGAGCAAACGCTCCTCAACTTCGTAACCCTCTCTCAAAAGAACTTCTATGCAGCTCTTTCTTGTAATACCCGGCAAAATCGAGCCTGTAAGAGCAGGGGTGACTATCTTTCCGTCGATCTTGAACATAACGTTCATCGCTCCGACTTCCTCTATATACTTGCGTTCAACTCCGTCAAGCCAAAGCACCTGAGTATATCCCTTTTTCGCAGCACGCTCACCGGCTCTGGTAGACGCCGCATAGTTTCCGCCGCATTTAGCAAAGCCCGTTCCGCCTCTGACAGCACGAACGTCCTCACTCTCTATCATAATTTTAACCGGATTGATGCCCTCTGCATAATAGCTTCCGCTGGGAGAAGCGATGATCATAAAGGTCGCTCTCTTTACGCCGTGAACTCCGAGATGCTCGTCGTTTCCGAACATAAACGGACGCAGGTAAAGCGAAGTTCCGAATGATTTAGGTACCCAATTCTGCTCAAGGCGAACAAAAGTTGTCAAAGCCTCAAGCATCTCTTCCTCGTCCACCAAAGGCAGACACATACGGTCAGCCGAGACGTTCATTCTCTTTATATTCTCTGTCGGGCGGAAGAGTCTGACGCTGCCGTCCTGTGCACGATAAGCCTTAAGGCCCTCGAATATCTCAGCTCCGTAATGAAGCACGGTTGATGCGGGGTGAAGCGAAATATTTCCGAAAGGAACTATTCTTGCATCATACCAGCCTCTGCCCTCCTCATAGTCCATAATAAACATATGATCTGAGAAGATCTTGCCAAATCCCAATTTTTCCTCGGGGGGCATCTCTCTCGGTGTATTTGTTTTAGTAATTTTGATTTCCATGGTTATTACCTCCTGTCCCGAGGTGCGTTATGCAAGTCGGCCTTTGTTTTAGATATCCGTAATAGGTTTATTATAAACCCGAAAATATTTCAAGTCAATAGATTTTGCCACATTTTCAAAATAAAATAAAAACAGTACGTAGTTTTTTGAGAAATTGTATTGAAATATTCCATATTTTGTGGTATAATAAAACGATTGTTTGCATAGAAGCAATATTTTGTAAATTATCGGTCCTAAAACGACTGCGGAGGAATATATTTTGGAAGAAACACTGAAGCTGAGATCGGGTGCGACCATACCGCTTCTCAAGAAAAGCGATCCCGATTTCCGTAAATATCTGACACGTACGACCCTTTCCCAGCTCCATCTTTTGCCCGGAGCTGATCCCGTTGCATTCAGCTACTCACCCGAGGGAGATGATATCGTTTTCTATTTTGATCCCTTGTTTGTAACAGAAGCTCCGCCGGAAGTATGGTACAAAAAAGAATTGAGCGAAACACGCACTCTTCCGAGCGGTAACGTTATCGAAAAAATGAGCACGCGACGTGCGTGCGAGAGAGGCTTTTACACAAAAGAGCGTCTTGAGCAGATGTTCTATCGCCCCATTGAAGAGCCCGTTGCTTACACGGTGAAAGCCAACGGAGATACCGTATATTTTTATGACAAAAAGACCGCTCTTCGCTTGCCGATGATGTGCGTCAAGTGCGGCAATGACGTTCGATATAAGCACAAGCTCTGCCAAGCGTGTTACGAAGAGGATCTTGCCATTCGCCGTGCCGAAGGCGAGATACACAGAAACACCTATTACGGTATGGATAGAGAAAGAGTTCTCTTTTTCGACCTTGAGCTGACAGGATTTTACGCAAGAGACGAGATAATTTCAATAAGCATCGTCAACGGTGCGGGCGACCTTATTATGAACACGCTCATAAAACCCGAGCACACGAAAAAATGGAAAAAGACCGAAAAGATACACGGTATAACACCTGAGATGGTTGAGGAATCTCCCTCACTCCAAGAGCTTACTCCCGAGATCAAGCGTATCTTCGAGAATGCCGACCGCATTATTGCATACGGTGTATCGACCGACTACAGCCATATAAAATATATCTACGATACGGAAGAGGAGCAGGAGGAGCTTTATAAGAAAGTCCGCTGCTGCGCCAATGAATTCGTAAGATATACCCATGAAAACCGTCCCGATATAGTTCACGCAAGTCTTATCGACGCTATGGAGTGCTTCGGCATCGAATGGACAGGCGTTCCTCATAGCTCGCTGGCCGACACGTACGCTTGTCGCAACGTCTGGGAGAAGCTTTTCCCGAACTACTATAATACACAAGAGTAAAAGGAAACGATAAAGAAATGAAAGAAATTTTTCTTTGCAAATACGGCGAGATAGTTCTAAAAGGTGCTAATCACAGCTTCTTTGAGGGTGCTCTTATAAAAGAACTCAAATTTCGTTTGCATAAATACGGAAAATTCAATATTTCACGTGCTCAGAGCACAGTATATATAGAGCCACTTGATGACAGCATCGATCTTGACGCAGTTTTCGAGGCACTCACAAGAGTGTTCGGTATCGTGACGATAGAACGTGCGGCTGTGGCTGAGAAAACGATGGAGAGTATAGAGGCTGTTACAAGGGAATATATCCCCCGTTTTCTTGAAGGAAAAAAGACTTTCAAGGTCGAAGCCAAGAGAGCGGACAAGCGTTTTCCGCTTAAATCTCCCGAAATTGCGGCACAGGTGGGCGGATTTGTTCTCTCGTCCTGCCCGTACCTCAGAGTTAACGTAAAGGAGCCACAGGTCACGGTCAAGGTTGAGGTTCGCGAGAACGGTGCATACATCACGGCGGGCATCTTCAAGGGTGCCGGCGGTATGCCGCTTGGCACGAACGGCAAGGCTCTGCTTCTTCTCTCGGGCGGAATCGACTCCCCCGTTGCCGGATATATGATGGCAAAGAGAGGAGTTAAAATTGACGCCGTTCACTTTGAAAGCTTCCCTTATACGAGCGAGAGAGCAAAGGAAAAGGTGCTTGAGCTTGCAAAGATCGTGACAAGATATTCGGGCAGTATGCTCGTTCACGTCGTGTCGCTTACACATATTCAGGAGGAGCTTGTCAAAAATTGCGATGAGGAATATTTTACGCTTCTTCTTCGCCGTTATATGATGACGATAGCTCAAAGGATAGCCGAAAAGAACGATTGCGGTGCTCTTATAACAGGCGAGAGCGTGGGACAGGTCGCATCTCAAACAATGCAGGCACTCGCTGTCACCGACAACGCAGTCACAATGCCCGTTTTCCGTCCATGTATCGGAATGGATAAAGAGGAGATCGTTCAGATTTCACGTAAAATAGATACATTTGAAACCTCAATACAACCTTTTGAGGATTGTTGCACAGTATTTACTCCAAGACACCCCAAAACAAGACCCGAGCTATCAAAAGTGCTTGAGCAAGAACGTAAGCTTGATTTTGAAGCTCTTGTAAACGAAGCTCTTGAAGGGGAAACGACAGTATATATTCCGGCTGATATCTGATGAAAGGCGGTGTATCCGTGAAAAAGGAAAAGCTTAATATTACTTACCCTGTCATAGTTGAGGGAAAATATGACCGTCTGAAGCTTTTGAGCGTCATCAACGCCAATATCTACACGACCGACGGTTTTAGAGTTTTCTCGAAGGGCGAAAAGCTTTCTCTTTTACGTGCACTTGCTCAAAAAACACCCATAATCGTACTTACCGATAGCGACGGTGCGGGAAAATTGATACGTTCTCATATTTCGTCAGCACTACCAAGTGACAAGGTTATACAGCTTTATATTCCGCAGATAAAAGGTAAGGAAAAAAGGAAAGCGGAGCCTTCAAAGGAGGGAACTCTCGGAGTTGAGGGAATGGAGCGAGATCTTTTGTTTGATCTCTTTGCCCCTTATGCTGCGGAGAAATCGGATAGTGACGCTTATCTGCGTTCTCTTGAAAATCCTCTCTCAAAGGCAGATTTTTACTTGGACGGACTTTCGGGAGGGGCCGAGAGTGCGACCAGACGAGATGCTCTTGCCACAAAGCTTTCTCTGCCGAGCGGTATGACCGCGAACGCACTTCTTGCAGCTCTTAAGCTGCTCGTTTCCTACGATGAATATAAAACCTTGGTCGGAAGAAATGATTAAAATAAGATCAGGAGGCAAAAATGTCCGAAAAAGTTACCTCTAAAACTGTGACAACGGCGGCACTCGCATATTTGGGCGACTGCGTTATTGAGATGTGCGTTCGTTCATTTCTCGTCTCAGAGGGACTCTCAACCTCAAGGCATCTCAATTCCGAGGCACTTTCTTTCGTTCGTGCTTCAGCACAAGCGGAAGCCGCACACAAGCTGCTCGATATCTTAGACGAAGACGAAGCCGCGGCATACCGCCGAGGGCGAAATATCGGTCACACTAACGTTCCAAAAAGCTCAACCGTCTCGGAATACAGACAGGCAACGGGACTTGAGACTCTTTTCGGCTATCTTTCGCTTGAGGGCAAGAAAGAACGCATTGACGAGCTTTTCAGCATCGGATATGCTGATAAAATAGAAAATCTGCGTACAAAAATGCAAACGCAAAATAAATAAAAGTGGAGAAAAAATATGGAAAACATCAACGTTAAAATAACAGTCAAAAATTACGGCACTATGACAGCGGAGCTTTATCCCGACAAAGCACCTATCACTGTAGAAAACTTTGTAAAGCTTGTAAAGGAAGGATTCTACGAGGGACTTATATTCCACCGCGTCATTTACGGATTTATGATCCAGGGCGGAGGATATGATGCTATTATGCGTGACAAGGACGCTGAGTCGATTGTCGGCGAGTTTGCCGCGAACGGTCACCCCGAGAACGACATCAAGCATACGAGAGGCGTTCTTTCTATGGCAAGAACTATGATACCCGATTCCGCATCATCACAGTTCTTCATTATGCATCAGGACGCACCTCACCTTGACGGACAGTATGCCGCTTTCGGTGCGCTTACAGATGGTATTGAGGTCGTTGATAAGATAGCAGCTGTTGCCACAAACTTTAGCGACGCACCTGTAAACCCCGTAGTTATCGAAAAAATCGAATTGATCTGATAAAAATCAGGCATATTTATTCTCCTCTGTCAATATAATGGTACCTTGTGCCATTTTTCAACAGAGGAGATTTAATATTACCCCAAAATTATAAAACTTTACGAAAACAGAATTTGGAGAAGATTTATGCAATTTGTTGCGACCTGCCTTTTCGGACTTGAAAAATTGTTGGGCGAAGAAATAGACGCTCTCGGATGTCGCAGAATAGAAACGATCGACGGAAGAGTTACATTTGAGGGCAAACCCGAGGATGCCGCGAGAGCCAATATAAATTTAAGATGTGCAGAGCACGTGTTTATCAAGATCGGTGCTTTTGAGGCGGTCACCTTCACAGATCTTTTTGACGGCACATACAATCTTCCTTGGGAAGAATATATCACCGCAAACGACGCTTTTCCCGTAAAAGGACACTCTATAAAAAGCGTACTTTATTCTGTCCCCGACTGTCAGAGCATCATAAAAAAGGCTATAGCAAAACGGCTCGGCGCTCATTACGGTATGGAACGCCTACCCGAGAGTGCTGTCAAGCATCAGATAGAGTTTTTTCTTTTCAAGGATACGGTCACATTGATGATCGACACTTCAGGCACACCGCTTCATAAGAGAGGCTATCGTCCGGCGGCGGGAGCCGCCCCTTTGCGTGAAACGCTCGGTGCTGCTCTTGCACTCACAACAAGGCCAAGAGAGGACGTTCTAATCTGGGATCCTTTTTGCGGCTCTGGCACTATCGCCATCGAGGCGGCTATGATCATGACTCGCCGTGCTCCCGGTCTTTTGCGCGGCTTTGACGGCGAAAGATTTTCCTGTCTGCCAAAAAGCTCTTGGTCAGATGCCAGAGAGGAAGCGGAGAGCAGAATAATAAAGGACAGCACGTTTGAAGTGTGGGCGTCAGATATCGACGACGAGGTGCTTCAATACGCAAGTGCAAATGCGGACAGAGCAGGCGTTGGCAGCAGAATAAGAATTTTCAAATCAGATGCAAGAAAGATAGAAAAGCCCGACAGAAAGGGAACTATTGTTTGCAACCCGCCGTATGGCGAGAGGCTGATGACCGAAAAAGAAACTTATGAGCTTTACCGTGCTATTGGGAAGAATTTTGCCGGCTTTGATCCTTGGCAGATATACGTTCTTACATCTTGTGAGGAGTTTGAACGACTATATGGGCGTCGTGCCGATAAAAAACGCAAGTTATATAACGGAATGATCCCTTGCAACCTTTATCAATACTTCAAACCAAAAGAAAATTTTCGCAAATTTTGACACTTCTATTGACTTTGCTCAGAAAAAGAGTTATAATATGGTCTGTAAATTTAATATGTGACGGCAGTCACACGCGGGGGTGCCCTATGGCTGAGACGGAGCGATCCGAACCCTTATAACCTGATACGGATAATACCGGCGTAGGAAGTTGTTTGATTTTTTTGCATATGAAAGCATAAGCAGCTACACGGATATTCGTGCGGCTGCTTTTTCACGTATGCAAAGAAAGGAGTTTCGATATGAAAAACGAAACAAAAAAATTAAACGTTCACCGTCTCACCTTTAGCGCAGTTATGTTGGCTCTTGCCACCTGCCTCGCCCTTATCTGCTCGCTTCTGCCCCTCAGCCTTCCTTACGGCGGAGGGTTCACTATCGCGAGTATGCTGCCGATCGTGCTTGTGTCCTATATTTACGGCGTAAAATGGGGATTTTTCACCTCATTCACCTATGCTGTAATTCAGATGATACTTGACTTGATACGAGGAAGATCGTCAACCATTATCGCCTTTTTCCTTCCCGACAGCGATTTCGCAATATACGCAGGTATAATAATCTGCCTGCTCGACTATGTCCTCGCTTACAGCATTCTCGGTATCGGCGGAATTTTCAGAAAAAAATCGAAAAGTAAAGGGCTGGCCCTCACCCTCGGCACCGTTATCGCTCTTAGTGCAAGATATATTATACACATCATCTCGGGATATATCTTTTACGGTGCGTATGCTGAGTGGTTCTTCTCAGAAAGCTTTTTCACAAGCCTCGGCTCAAAAATTTTGAGTGTCCTTGATGGACAAGTCCTCGCATTCGTTTATTCGGTCATTTACAACGGTCTTTACATGATCCCCGAAATCGTAATAACTGCCGTTGCCGCCGTTTTGATCTCACGTTTACCGCAGGTAAAGCCTGTAGAATAAATATGCTCTGCTCTAAAAAAGGAATGTATCTGCATGATACATTCCTTTTTTATTTACGATAAACTCTGTTTTTTGCATTTCCCCATACTGCCGCAGCTGCGGCAAAGTGGTTCTATAAAACGGTGATGTGCCATGGCGTCTCTCATTTTCTTTGCACGTGGAGAGGAAAGTGCCTCATCAAGCGTTGTTTCATAAATGTTCCCAAGCGGTATTTCACCGTTTCTGTCAAGACAGCAGGGGACTATCGTTCCGTCGCAAAGAATACCTATCTGCCTTAGTAGGCCATGGCAAAAATCCTCGCCATACTCGCTTTGTTTCTCAGCTTTATCCTCCGAATTAGTGTACTCCACCTCGGAAATATCGGGCCAATCAAATCTCTCTCCCCATTCGAGAAAAATATGGTCGGCAACACGTTCTCCTCTGTGAGTTTTGAGCCAAGGCTCACGCTCGGGCGGAAAGAATTGACGCAACATATTCAATATCTTTTCGTTCATAGTGTTAATCGGGTTCTCATTGCCCAAGTTCCAAAGCCTTAAAACCGCAAATTTGCCACTCTCAGCAAGAACTTTCGCACTCTCTAAACAATTTATGATATATTCTTCAAATCTATCTTTTGTATCGTCACACATATTCCCTTCAAAAGAATGGAGAGAGATGCAGACGGTTCTCAGATTTTTTGATGAACACAAGAAAGGCAGTCGGCCACGCAAAAGAGTGCCATTTGTCGTTATTTTCAGCTTTACATTCATCGAATCGGCGACCTGCATTATCTTCTCAAGCTCGGGGTGCAGAAGCGGCTCACCCATCAGGTGAAGAAAAAGGTTTTCGACCTTTCCGTCAAGCTTTGCCGCAACCTCCCGAAACTCCGCCACCGTCATATGACGCTTTTTGCGGTCATGCCCCGGGCAAAATTCGCAGGCAAGGTTGCAGATGTTCGTTATTTCAACATACGCATTCTTCATTTATTTATACGATCTCCATCTCGTAAGCAAAACGCTCGTTCTCACTATCCTTTTTACCACCAAGGTATATGATACCACAGTGCTTGAACCCGTTTTTCTCAAGCATTTTCTGCATCGATATGTTTAGCCGATGCGTGTCTCCACGCATAAAGCGAAATCCCAACTCTCTGCTCATCTCGACAGCGTGCGAAACCATTTTCCCCGCAATTCCCGCCCCCTTAGCTTTTGCACAAACGGCAATACGATGTATCGCAGAATATGGCTCATCTGAGGAAAACTCTCCCTCGAAAATCTCATTATAATTCTCGTCGCCCCTCGTATCAAAGCAATAAACGCCGAGAACGGTATCCTCATCATCTATCGCAACAAATGACCTGCCTCCCTCAATATCCTCTGCAAAATCTCTCTCCGAAGGGTATTCCCCCTGCCACTGCGGTATCGAATTTTCGGCAAAATATTTTCTCGCCTCAAAAACTATTTCCATAATAAACGGCAAATCTTTCTTTTCGGTCCTTCTTATTTTTATAATCATATTATCCCCATCTGTCAGCAAAAAGCAAAATTATATTATAGTTGAAACGGAATGCGTCTGCTTTTGTCCGAGACGTCTGTATTCACTTGGCGACATTCCCATTCTGCGAGCAAAAGCCCGATTGAAAGTTCTTAAAGTATTAAATCCAACGTTTTGCGAGATCTCCGTAATAGTTTGATCTGTTTGAAGGAGCTGACCGCAAGCCTCCGTTATTCGCAACGAATTTATATAGTCATTAAATTTGACCTTCAGCTTCATACTGAACAGATGTGAGATATAGTACTTACTTATATGTAGATTTTCTTCGAGAATATCAAGCGAAAGGTCGCTTGCAAAATTATCCGAACAAAAATCAACCACCTTTTTGAGAGTGTTTGAATTAACACTTTTTGTATCAACAAAGTCTAATTTCTGAAAAACCTCTCCGAAAAAAGAAAGCAATGCACTTTTTAGTAATATCTCTTTATATTCTCCGCCTTTATCCCCGAGTTTTAATTCCTCCATCTTTCTCATAAGCGGTAAAATTTCTTCGGGCAAGTTTTCTCTTCGAATAACACTGCTTTTCGGTATGCGATTTTTGAAAACGTCTTTAATTTCAGGTACTATATCACTATCCATTATAACAAGCATATAACGCTCTTTTTTTGTTGGCCTATATGCATGGATTTGGTTGGGAAAAACTAAACAAAGATCGCCCTCAGACATTTTATATCCAACCGAATCAACAGAAATGCTCATCTCGCCTTCAAGCAATAAGAAAAATTCTATCTGTGCGTGCATATGAGGAGGACAACCAAGACGCACCTTGCCTTCTTTGCCCTCGGTGCGAAAATAAAACTCCGGTTTTTTTATTTCGTAAATCGTTTCCATTATCGTCTCCTGTGATCGATATTATCGGAATTCGGACGTATTCTCGGCTGTCCGCCCATATGTCCCAACTGTTGTCTTGCTCTTAGCTGTTCATAATACCTACGTTCCTCATAAGAGCGTGGGGCAACCTGCCTCGGTCTTTGTCCATTATTATTTATTCGTGCGTTTTGGGAATATCTCGCCGGATGAGTTATCTGTTGTTTAGGTTGTTTGCACAAAAAGTAATATCTTATAAACAGATATGCGCCAAAAGCCAAAATCAGCAATATAACAATTATAATAATTATCCAAACAACACCGATCCCGCCTTTTTTCAAGGTGACACTTATATCTTCAATATATAGCGAAACTTCGCCCTCTGCCGTCCCCTCCTGCGAGGAATAGACGGGTGAGCGTGACAAATTTGACTTCACCCAAAAGTAAAGCACAACGTCCCCATTATCATTACTCAGATCCGCATCGCTCACATCAAAATAGACCGTCTGTCTGTTTGAGGACTGTACGGTAACGGACGAGGTGTGGAAAACCTTTGCGTCCGCACCTGACTGCGAAAGTGCAAGTGTCACTTCGCTTGTGTTTCCTATCTTCGACTCAACGTTAAGCACCACCGTTATCGTCTCGACACCCCTAAGCGTTTCAAATGACACGGGAGCACTTCTGACTCCCATATTTTCCCCTAAATATTTCGGTAAAAGTCCGCTTTTAAGCGCTTTCTCTCCGAGATAATCACATATCTCTACATAATAGGAGCTGTCGGACGGGAAGAAATTATGATTTTTTCCATCGCTAAAGTCAAACAGTACGCTTGTTTCGGTTTTGCCTTTTTTGCCACCGCCAAAAACTGTCGTCCCCGCACTATCGCTTCGGCTCACGACCTTCGCACTCTTTGAATTCTTTTCCCAAAGCTCTCTCCATTCGCTGCCGATCCTGAGCTTTGCGGGCTCCGGCTCTGCTATTCCTTTTACATCTATTTCCTCAAAGACCTTGTATATCTCACGCTTCTCACTCGCACCTCCGTCCGTCCCAACACGCCAAAGTCCCGTTTCACCGTTGCCCGTTGCTCCGTCCCAATGTCCGTTGTAAATAAAGGCGGTGACGTCAGCTTCTATTGCCTTCATATAAGCATAGGCATAGGACGCAGCCTGAGATGATTCGTCAGAGGAGGAAATGCCGTAATTGTATATCAAAAGCTCGGTTTCTTCCCCTATTAAATCTCTTACTACGGATATGTTTTTCATCGTTACAAATTCAGTATCTGCCGAATTTGTTGCACCCATATTAGCCCAGACCATGCTTGAATCGTCAGAGGAGGTCGGTATTATCGCAACACCGAAATCTATATCTGCGCCACAAAGCGTGTTCTTTAATGAATTTATAAATTCCGCCCCACCGAAGATGTGACGGCGAGGGCTCGGCAAAGGCTCGTCCGTTTCCTGTCCCTCTTCGTTCGCTAAATCAAGCGTCCATTTATTATCAAGTGAGATAAACACCTTTCCGCAAGAATATTTTGAGCGCAGTGCCGTATGTGCAATCCTCAAAAGCTCCCCATATCTCTCTGTACTCTCAGACAGTGTACGCTCGTCATCTATATTTGTATCAAGTGTCGAATTTACACCGTGTCCGATTATATAGGAGGCCGCAAAGCCGTATTTTTTATCCTGTCTTGTGTAACGCTCCGCAAAAAACTCAAAGAAAGCCGCCATATGACGATAAGCCTCTCCCGTGCTTACCGATATAGCGTAATGATTTTCTTCCTTTCGGTCAGAATCGGCTGTCACACCGGTTGATGCAGCAAGGCATGAAAGCGCCGAGGGGAGTTCTTTTTTGGGAGTGTCGAGAGTAAACTCTAAAAAGACTTCTATTCCGGCTCCCGTAAGATTTTTGATCTTGTAATCAAGCTCCGCCATCTTCTCTGCGTCATAGTAATGCGATTCGCCGTCAAAAATGAAGGTGATGGCATTTTCTTTGCTTTCGGGCAAAATATATTCTTCTATCGGGATTCTTATCGTCGTGTGTGAAGCTCCGAGCGAGGTCGCATCAGACGAGGAAACTATATAAAGTCCCTTGATCGACGCATATTCGGGATATTCTTCCGTGTTTTTTGCAAGTGCTTCGGGGTTATCTATGTAATGAACGTCGCCGAGAGCCGTATATCCCTTTTCGTTATCAAACGCCGCCAAAACAAATCCCGAATAAAGAATCGTACGCGCCCCGTCCTTTAGCGGCAAAGAAAAATTCATCTTGTCGTCCGCTTTCGCTCTTGAAATCGGTATAAGAGTACTTATATCGTCGGAATCGTTCCCTGCTGTAACCTCAATCAGATAGATAGTTTTATGCTTATATTTACGCAACGTGTCTTTATCCATTGTTGCGTTTATTTTTATCTTTCCGCTCTCTGTATCATATTTTACGCTTTTTATGGCTGTTTTGTCCGCCTCACCACGTGAGCAGGCAGTAAGCAAAAAAACAACCATAATCACAATAAACCATAAAAGGGAAGCTTTTTTATTCATAAAACACCTCCGTATTAGTAGAAAAAAATTGCTCTCTTTCTCAGATAATCCGTCCAAAACAAGACAAAATGTGCTTTTTTTGATTATAACACATATTTTGACTTTTTTCAACAATTTAATCTGAAAACAGAAAGCAATTTTTTCAATTATTATAAATAAAGTTGTGTGTTAAACTAATTATTCATACGAAACACTCTTTGGCAGAATGTTTATAAGACGTATAATTACGGGGCAAAGGAAAATATTAAACGCAAGCTCGAAAAGGAAGTTTCCGCCGGCAAGACCGAGGAACATATAAGAAACAACGTTCTGACTTCCTGCCCAAGCCGTGACTGGCTCCATAAAGAAAGCAACGCACCCAAGAAGAAATACGCCCGTATTTACGATAGGACATATAACCGCCGCAAAAAAAACGGCAAAATATTTATTGAATCGGGAAAACAACTTATAGATCAATGCTGCTGCAAGACCGCATAGGATTCCTTTTAACATAACTGTAATGACCGTTCCGGGAACGCTTACGGCAAAAAACAAGTTTGCATCTCCCGTCATAATAACTGCCACGCCGAATACAGCACCAAGCCAAAAGCCTCCGTAATATCCTGCAATAACCGCACCTAGTACTATTGGAGCAAGAACGAGCGAGACGGAAAATTGCCCGAATCTTATGAATTGACCTAAATGCTGAAGAACGATAACAAGTGCTGTCATAACGGCAAGATACGTTATCTTTCTTATGTTATTGGATTGAGTTTTTCGAGCCATAATCACATTACCTCCATAGACTACCGCGAATTTGTTCCCTCTTAAACAAATACATTTTTGAGTCCCTAAATTATAACACAAAATCGAGTCAAATGTCAATAACCACTATGTTTTTTATAAAAAATTTCTATTTTTTGCATTTTGGATATTGACAAGCAACCACAAGATATGCTATAATATCCACACTCGCACCGCAATATGTTGATATATAGAAAAACTTAACAAGGAGGAATCTAAATGAAAGTCATAAAAAGAAACGCATCCGAAGTCGAATTCGACATAACGAAAATAATCACAGCTATAACAAAGGCTAACGAAGCCGCAGAGGAAGACGCACGAATGACCCCTCTGCAGATACGCAGGATCGCAGAAAGAGTCGTTCTTTCCTGTGAAAAGCTCGGACGCTCACCGTCAGTCGAGGAAATTCAGGACATGGTTGAAAGTCAGATCATGGCTCACGGTGCTTTCGAGGTTGCAAAATCTTACATCACCTACCGATATACCAGAACTCTCGTTCGTCAGTCAAACACGACCGACGACAAGATACTCAGCCTCATCGAATGTAACAACGAAGAAGCAAAGCAGGAAAACTCGAATAAAAATCCGATAATAAACTCCACTCAGCGAGACTATATGGCAGGCGAGGTTTCTCGTGACATCACGAACAGAATACTTCTCCCCCGTGATATAGTTGACGCTCACAACGAGGGACTTATACACTTCCACGATACCGATTATTTTGCTCAACATATGCACAACTGTGACCTCGTAAACCTTGAGGATATGTTGAATAACGGTACCGTTATAACGGGCACTCTCATAGAACGTCCGCACAGCTTCTCGACGGCTTGTAACATCGCAACGCAGATCATCGCACAGGTCGCTTCAAATCAGTACGGCGGTCAGTCGATCTCGCTCGCTCACCTCGCCCCCTTCGTGCAGGTCAGCCGCGAAAAGATACAACGCGACGTTATAGCCGAGAACGAAGAGATCGGCCGCGAGCTTGATAACTCTCAGCTTTCAGCTATAGTAGAGAAGCGTTTGCGTGAAGAAATACGCCGTGGAGTTCAGACGATACAGTATCAGGTCGTAACACTTTTGACAACAAACGGTCAAGCACCGTTCGTAACGGTATTTATGTATCTTGGAGAGGCGAAAAACGAGCGTGAAAAGCAGGATCTTGCTCTGATAATCGAGGAAGTTTTGCACCAGCGTCACAAAGGTGTCAAAAATGAAAGCGGTGTTTGGGTAACTCCCGCTTTCCCGAAGCTCATATACGTTCTCGAAGAGGAAAATATTCATGACGACTCGCCCTATTTCTATCTGACAAAGCTTGCTGCAAAATGTACGGCAAAGAGACTCGTTCCAGACTACATTTCGGAGAAAAAGATGAAGGAGCTTAAAGAGGGAAATTGCTTCCCCGTTATGGGTTGCCGCAGTGCCCTCTCGCCTTGGAAGGACGAGAATGGTAACTATAAGTTCTACGGCAGATTCAATCAAGGTGTTGTTACGCTTAATCTTGTCGATATCGCACTCTCGTCGGCAGGTAACATCGAAAAGTTCTGGAAGATATTCGACGAAAGGCTTGAGCTTTGCTACCGTGCTCTTATGTGCCGCCACGAGCGTCTTAAGGGTACGCTTTCCGACGTTGCACCTATACTTTGGCAATACGGTGCCTGTGCAAGACTCAAAAAGGGCGAAACTATAGACAAACTGCTCTTTAACGGGTATTCGACAATATCCCTCGGATATGCAGGGCTTTGCGAATGCGTTAAATATATGACCGGAAAATCGCATACAGATCCGAGCGCAACTCCATTTGCTCTTGATATTATGAAATATATGAACGATGCCTGCAACCGCTGGAAGAAAGAAACGACCATCGGCTTCGGTATATACGGAACACCTCTTGAATCAACAACTTATAAGTTTGCCAAGTGCTTACAGCGTCGTTTCGGCATCATCGAGGGTGTGACGGATAAGGGTTATATAACGAACAGCTACCACGTTCACGTAACCGAGGAGATCGACGCATTTGAAAAGTTGCGTTTTGAGGCACAGTTCCAGGCACTCTCAACAGGCGGTGCTATCAGCTATGTTGAAGTGCCGAATATGCAGAATAATCTTGACGCCGTAATTTCCGTTATGCGTTTCATTTATGATAATATCATGTATGCCGAGCTTAATACCAAGAGTGACTATTGTCAGGAGTGCGGCTTTGACGGAGAAATCGAAATAAGGGAAAAGGACGGTAAGCTCGTCTGGACCTGTCCAAAATGCGGCAACACCGACCAGGATAAAATGAATGTTGCCCGCCGTACGTGCGGATATATAGGCACTCAATATTGGAATCAGGGAAGAACGCAGGAAATAAAAGAACGTGTACTTCATCTGTGACATATAGGAGAGATAAATATGCACTATGGAGAGATCAAAAACTGCGATGTCGCAAACGGTACGGGAGTGAGAGTTTCACTTTTCGTTTCGGGGTGCACCAATCATTGTGAGCACTGTTTTCAGCCTCAAACCTGGGATTTTGAATACGGAAATCCTTTTGAGAGCGAAACTGAAGAAAAGATTATCAAAATGCTTGAACCTTCGTATATAGACGGTCTGACCTTGCTTGGCGGAGAGCCGTTTGAGCCTCGCAATCAAGCAGTGTTGTACCCTTTTGTCAAGCGTGTACGTGAGAAATTCCCGCAAAAAACGGTTTGGGCATATTCAGGGTTCACCTTTGAGGAATTGACAAGCGAAGACTCCTACCCCCATTGTTCCGTCACAAATGACCTGCTTTCGCTTATCGACGTTCTCGTTGACGGACGTTTTGTTGAGGCCAAAAAGGACATCTCTTTACGCTTCCGAGGATCGTCAAACCAACGTATCATAAATATTCCCCTCACCCTTAAAACAGGTAAAGTGGTTATATGGGAATAAAAACAGAAGGCTTCTTTTTCATAAGAAGCCTTCTCTCTTTTTTGAATAAAACGCTCTCACAGGGGCAAAAATTTAATTGCAGACAATATCACAAAATAAAGGAGAATATTTATGAACACACTCAGCTCAAAAGAAACAAGCCTGCTCAAAGACCTCAAAGGGCAGGAACAGCTCTGTATCGACAAATACACAAAATACTCAACCGAAGCTAAAAGCACAGTTTTAAGTCAGCTTTTTTCAAGCATGGCAAAAACCGAGGAAAACCACCTCAAAACTATCAATGAAATGATGTCAGGCAACGTTCCCGTTATGCCCCAAACGCTTGAAAATTCAAACAATCAAAACACTTCTGCTTTCTCATATACAAGCGAAGAGGACAAAAAGCACGATGCTTTTCTCTGCACAGATATGCTCGCGACCGAAAAACACGCATCCGCTCTTTATGACGTCAGCGTTTTCGAATTTGTGTCCCCCGAAAACCGCCGCACTCTCAATCACATTCAGGCGGAAGAGCAGCAGCACGGCGAACAGCTTTATAAGTATATGAACAACAATAATATGTATAACTAATATTTACAAATCAACACCCCCTACCGATAAACACTTATAGGTAGGGGGTTAACTTCTACCCATCATTCAAGATGAATACTGTCCGCATTCAGAAATGCGTTTGCCGCAAGCAAGCTGTCAGTAGGTATCGTCTGCTCGGCTCCGCATTTTTTGCACGTGACCTTTATGCCGTAATCAAGAACCTCTGCCTCATATTCTCCCTCGCCCTCGTGACAACGGCAAAAAATCTTGCCCTCTGCCTC
>JAFYLR010000044.1 GCA_017550115.1 Clostridia bacterium
GAGCATATGCAGGATATCGGAAGCATCTGGCTTTCCCTTGCATTTGTCGGACTTACCCTTATTCTGCTCTGTCTTATGAGGCAAAAGGCTCTGAAAGAAACCGTTTCTATAATCATGGTGATATTTATCTGTCTTGAAACATTCTGCAACGGTCTTTCAAACTGCATTGATCTGCATGACGACGTTTACTATTCAAAATACGCTTCGTATAACGATTTTCTGACCAAACTGCGTCCCATAGTTGAGAAGGTTCAAACCGAAGACACCTCATTCTACCGAATGGAAAAGACCACTCATCGAAAAACGAACGATAATATGGCTCTGAAAATAAGAGGACTTTCAAACTCGACCTCGACACTTAACGCAGAAACCGTTAAATTCCTTAACAGAATGGGATATGCTTCGAAGTCGCATTGGTCAAAATATCTCGGCGGAAATCCCGTAAACGATTCTTTGCTTGGAATAAAATATATCATTTCGTCCGATGATCTGACTCGTTATTATGATGAAGCATACACAGTTGAAGGCGATGATCGCTATACCGCTTATCTGAATCCCTATGCCCTTTCTATTGCATACGGAGTTGATGATGCAATAGAAGAAATGGATATGGACGGCTACGAAACTCCACAGCAAACGTTGAACGCCCTTGTCAGTTCCCTTATCGGTGAAGAAATCGAGGTGTTTGTTCCCGTCGAGCTTCAGGACTATAAGACCGTCAACATCGAAGAAACGTATATTGCGGGACACTATAAATTTACTCCCGTAGATACATCGACAGACGCGATCCTATACTATTACTTTGAAGTTCCCTATTCTTCAGCAGAGTATTTCTTCTATCTCCCAAGCGACTATCCGAGAGAAGTTAAGATAAAGGCGGACGGTGTGTCCTTCGGCACGTTCTACGGAAACGAAACCTCGAGAATTTTAAGCATAGGAACAGAATATAAAGAAGGCGACACACTTAAAATTGCTCTGACACTTTCAAAGAAAGACCTTTATGTAAAAGCTGATATTCCCTGTCTTTTCTATATTGACATGGACGCTTTTGAATACGCTGCATCAAAGCTTGCACAGACACAGTTCGATATAACTTCTCATACCGCAACTTCTCTTAAAGGAAGTATCACAACAACCAAAGAAAGTCAAACGATACTCACAACGATACCGTATGATGAAGGCTGGTCGGTAATTCTTGACGGTAAGAAGATCGAATATACAAAAACTCTTGATGCCCTTATTGCTTTTGAGATAGATGATATAGGTGAGCACACGCTTGAGCTTAGATATATGTCTAAAAGCTTTGTTCTCGGTGCTTCATGCTCTGTTATTTGCTGTGCGTTGTTCATAGTTCTTTGGATTTTCGACTCAAAGAGGAAAAAGAGCAAGAAAAATATCGTAATTTCTGATATAGAGGTCACCGAAATAGAAGAAACAGACGAGGACACAAACAAATCTCCCGAAAAAGACGAGGAAAACTGATATGTTTTATTATCTTAACGGAAAATTGACAATTCTTGAAGGAACAACCGCCGTCATCGACGTTGGCGGAGTCGGATACAAGCTTACAATCAGCGGAACGACGCACGATTCCCTGCCGTCTCCGAGAAGCTTGGGACAGGAAGATGTGAACGTAAAGCTATATACTTATATGGCGGTGCGTGAGGACGGCGTTGAGCTGTTTGGATTTTACTCTCCCGAGGAGCTTTCCGCTTTCAAAATGCTCATCTCGGTATCCGGTGTTGGTCCTAAGGCGGCAATGGCCGTGCTTACCTTGCTCACTCCCGAAAAATTTGCTCTTGCAGTCTGCTCCGAGGATACAAAAACGCTCTCAAAAGCAAGTGGCGTAGGTGCAAAAACTGCCGCGAGAATGGTGTTGGAGCTTAAAGATAAGATCTCAAAGGAAGCTCCTTCTGCTATGAGCTCTGCCCAGAGCATAAACACGCTCGGAGACTTGCCGAAAAATAAGCTTTCCGAAGCACAGGACGCACTTGTCGTTCTCGGTTATTCGAGAAGCGAAGCCGTATCTGTTCTCAAAGGTATCGACGTGTCCTCACTTGAGCTTGATGAAATAATAAGAGTGGCTCTCAAAAAGCTGATGAAATAATAGGAGGTAAAAATGTTCGACTCCGAAAATGAATTTGATTTTGAAAATCGATTGATGACGGCCTCCGCCTCTCCCGAGGACAGCGAGGGGGGCGCAGACAATGAAAACTCCTTGCGTCCAAAGGCTATGGACGATTATATCGGACAGGAAAAAGCCAAGGAGAATCTGAAGGTTTATATAGAGGCGGCAAAAGGCAGAGGCGACTCGCTTGACCACGTTTTGCTATACGGACCTCCTGGCCTTGGAAAAACTACGCTCTCGGGTATTATTGCGAACGAAATGGGCGTAAATATGAGAGTGACAAGCGGTCCTGCTATCGAAAAACAGGGAGACCTTGCCGCACTTTTGACTAATCTCAACGAGGGTGACGTGCTTTTTATAGACGAAATACACCGTCTCTCCCGCAACGTTGAGGAAATACTTTATCCCGCAATGGAGGACTTTGCTCTTGATATTATCATAGGTAAAGGTCCTGCTGCGAGAAGTATCCGTATAGATCTGCCAAAATTCACTCTTATAGGAGCTACTACTCGTGCAGGCCAGCTCTCAACACCTCTTCGTGACCGATTCGGCGTTATGCTCAAGCTTGAGCTTTACACTCCTGAAGAACTTGCTATGATAGTCCGCCGCAGCGCCGGTATTCTCGATATGAATATTACAGAAGACGGCTCATACGAGATAGCTTCACGCTCAAGAGGAACGCCGCGAATCGCAAACAGACTGCTCAGAAGAGTACGTGACTTTGCTCAAGTAAACGGAAGCGGCAAGATAGATTCGAGCATTGCAAATTATGCGCTCGGCAAGCTTGAGATAGATGAGCTTGGTCTTGATAATACTGACCGTAAAATGCTTGAAACCATTATAAGATTTTACGACGGCGGTCCTGTCGGACTTGAAACCCTCGCGGCTACTGTCGGAGAAGAAGCTGTCACGCTCGAGGACGTTTATGAGCCTTACCTTATGCAGATAGGATTCTTGAGCCGCACTCCGAGAGGGCGTGTTGTAACGAGAATGGCTTACGAGCATCTCGGTATTCCCTTTCGCGCCATAAACGATAAAGTATCTGGGGCAGATCAAACAACCTTTAATTTTGACTAACGGAGAGAAGATGAATAACTTTAATATTATAGTTCTCGATTCTGCTTCAATCGGAGATGATATAGATTTCTCCGTTTTTGAAAGGTTCGGGACAGTAAAGGTATATCTATCAACAACACCCGAAGAATTTAAGAAAAGAGCTGCAAATGCCGATATTATAATTCAGAATAAGTACAAACTGAACTCTGAAAGTCTCAAATACGCACCTTCGCTTAAGCTTGTTTGTGAAGCTGCCACGGGATTTGACAACATCGATCTGGAATATTGTCGCTCTCACGGAATTGCAGTCACAAATGTTCCGGGATATTCTACAGAATGTGTAGCTCAGCTCACCTTTGCAATGGCTCTTAACATAATTATGCACCTGCCGGAATATACCTCTTTTGTTTCAAACGGCTCATATACGGCTTCGGGAATCGCAAATCGACTAACTCCTCAATTCAACGAGCTTAGCGGAAAGACGTGGGGAATCGTGGGACTTGGAAATATAGGAAAAAAGGTTGCTCAGATTGCAAAAGCGTTCGGATGTAAGGTTATCGCCTGCAAGAGAACTCCCGATGAGAACTATGATTGCACGGATATCGATACGCTTTGCCAAAAATCCGATATTATTTCAATTCATACCCCACTTAACGACAGCACTCGTTCACTTATAGGCGAAAAACAAATCGGGATTATGAAAAAATCCGCAATACTTCTAAATCTTGCAAGAGGGGCAGTCGTTGATGAAGAAGCGGTAGCATCTGCCGTGCTTGATGGCAGGATCGCAGGCTTCGGATGTGACGTTTATTCTGTTGAACCCTTTCCGACCGAGCATCCTTACACCAAACTCCTTTCTCTGCCAAACGTCTGTCTGACACCTCATATCGCCTGGGGCGCGTATGAAACAAGAGTAAGATTGGTCGGAGAAATGGCAGAAAACATATCCGCATTCACCGTAAACAAAAGACACAACAGAGTTGACTGATAAAAAGAAAAGGCTATATTGGGGGAATTCCCAAATATAGCCTTTTCTTTTTATCAATACGTAAGATTGTAATTACCCAATGCTTTCAGTTCTTCTTGCAGTTCTTCAAATTCATTATTATCCAAAATCTCCGCTCTGACAAAACGGTAAATTTTCGACCGAAGTCCTTGTACAGGAGAAGAAAGCAAGTGCGTTCCAAAAAATAGAGAAATATTATTTTGAGTATCAACCGCCAAAAAGGAACAAGCAGCTCCGCCCCAACCAAAATCAACGTATCGAGGATCTCCTTTAGAGCATCTTACTCCCAAGCCATAACCGTGCGTTTCTCTTGTCCAATAAGTATCCCTTTGGGAAGGTGTTAATCTGTCGGTTTGCATCAGTTTTACAGTATCGGGCTTCAACAAAATATTTTTACGAAGCCCCTCTAAAAACTTTATATAATCATCAACGCTCGAGACGCACCCTGCTCCTCCCGACGCGTATTCTCTGCACATTTTATAGGGAAAAATATGCTTACCTACATTTACAGGCTTACCATTCTCAAATCTATATTGAGCAGCTATTGTTCCCAATTCATCTTCAGGCAACATAAATGTTGAATTGCTCATACCGAGAACATCGAAAATGTGTTTTTTTACATAATCCTCAAACTTTTCACCCGATATGACCTCAACCAAAGCCGCCAAAACGTCATGACACAAGCTATACTCCCATCTCTCTCCCGGCTCAAACAAAAGCGGCTCTTTTGCAAGATATTTCATAACCTCCAATGTTGATGCATTATCATTTGTTTCCTCTCTGCATCTTAACAATTCAGGAGAATTTACATTATAGGAAAATCCGGCAGTCATTTCAAATAAATGCTTTATCAAGATCGGATTTTCAGCCTTTTTGATACCCTCTTCGGTTTTTACCGTCATTTCACTAAATTCAGGCATATAATCCGAGAGCTTGTCCTCAAGAGAAAATAATCCTTTTTCCCACAGCTGCAGAGCCGCCACGCAAGTGATAGGCTTTGAGCAAGAATAAACATTATATCTCTCTTTTCCGTTTACTTTAATCTTATTTTCAAGGTCGCTGTACCCTTTCATATGACGAAGCACACATTCCCCGTCTTTATACACTACAAGGTCAAACCCCGGCAACCCCAAATCCAAAAACGAATCGCAAAATTTTTTCAATCTTTCAAACATATATCTCTCCTACTAACGTTTTATTTGAAATATTCAGGTAAGAATTCGCTGTCAATAGTATCCGTAACGTATCCATGCAATGTCCTCATGGTAAACGCTCCGTTCAGCTGTGCACCGTGAGATGAAACAAGCGCATCGGTATAGTTTTCAAGCGTATAAAGCTTAAGGCTGTCACGAGTCATACTGTAATGGCACATCATAGGTATGAGTATCGGATTCTCTATCACCGTTTCACCCACATCGTTCATAACTATATCAAACGTCAAAATACCTCCAACCATATAATAGCTGTAAAGCATAGTTGATAGACAATTTCCAAGTGAGTACGCACATAGCGTTCTGTGTCCGTCCTTGCCATCTATCCACTCTATTGGTTGAAGCGTATGAGAATGGGATCCCAAAATAACGTCAACCCCGAGCGACGCTAAGTGAGAAGCGTATCTCTTTTGTGCAGCATTCGGTTGGAATTGGTTTTCCACACCCCAATGCATAGAAACTATAACAAGGTCTGCCCCGCCCTCTTTTGCAAGACCTACCTGTCTTGTCATATCCGCTTCGTTAGCATATGGAATCTTTAATTCACTGTTAGATGACAGTGAATTTTTATGTTTATCGTTTATGAACGTTGTATATGACAGGAGTGCAATTTTTACGCCGTCCTTTTCTATATAGCGAACGTTATCGTAATCCGCCTTTGTGTATCCACCTATAATTTTGAGCGACTTCTCTTCCGCTTTTTCTTTCCAATAAGAAATTGAATTACGGAGTCCCGCCTCTCCCATATCTAGCATATGGTTATTCGCAATATTTATTATGTCAAAACCGACCTCGGCAAGATCGTCCCCGACTTCACTCGGTGCATTAAAATCCGGATACCCTTTTATCCCGAAACTATCGCCGGCAACCGGGGTTTCGTGGTTTATATAGGCAATATCCGCTTCTTTGATTATGTCGGCTATTCCCCCAAACATATCGGCAAAGCGGTATCTTACCTGCTTCCCCGTGTTTGAAGCATAGACCGCTGCAGAATTTTTCGCATCAGTGAAAACCGCTTCGTGTATTATGTTATCACCTGCTGCCGCAAAGCTGATTCGAGTCTCCCAAAAAATATCCTTTTCATTCGGTGCAGGATCGAGAATTAGTACATGATCTTGAAGTATTTTACTATTCGTCTCGGCACGTTTTGTCTCCCTAGCACACGAGGATAGAAGCAAAATATTTATAAGCAAAATCAACGCAGTATATTTTTTTATATTCATTTGAATAAAATCCTTTCAACTTAGGTTACTACAGTATAGCACATTTTTTCCACACACGCAATATTTTTTAATAAAAATTAACCTAAGTGTCACCCTTAGACATTTTTTGCAATCATGCAGTGTTACAATATGAAAAAAACAAGGAAGTGAGCTAATGGAAAAGGATTTATTTTTGTCAGATTATAACGAAGAAACAAATACCGTGAGCATAATTCTTTGCGGCGAGATCGATCACCACAGCGCAGTCATTATCAGACGTGAAATTGACAATATGCTTCTGCACACACACCCAAAAAACCTTATCATCGAACTATATTCGGTAGATTTTATGGACAGTTCGGGGCTTGGACTTATAATGGGCAGATTTTCGCTTATGCAAAAGCTCGGCGGAACAACTATTTTGCGCAATCCAAACGAAAGAATTAAGAAGATACTTTCTCTTGCCGGAATGGAGAGGATCATTAAAATTGAAAGGACAACAGAAAAAAATGAAAAAAAGTAAAAAGATCATAAATTCAATGAAAATAAGCTTTCCTTCTCTTTCAGTCAACGAATCTGCCGCACGTGCCGTTGTCGCAGCATTCAGCGCTCAAGCTGATCCTACCACAAACGAACTGGCGGACATAAAATGTGCCGTATCCGAAGCTGTCACAAACAGCATCGTTCACGCTTATCCCGATACGATCGGAGAAATTTACATATCGGTACTAATCCTTGAAGGGCGAATCATCAAAATACAAATAAAAGATAAAGGTAAAGGCATAGAGGACGTAGCCAAGGCAAGAGAGCCGCTTTATACAACTTCCCCCGAAAGCGAAAGAAGCGGTATGGGCTTTACGGTCATGGAAAGCTTTACCGATAAGATGTCTGTTCGCTCCAAGGTCGGAAAAGGCACTACCGTAGTGCTTCTCAAGGCACTCGGCGAGAGAAAAATGGCCGAATGAGTTCCGATATCCTTATGGGTGAGGTGAACGCTTTGGGAGAAGAATTTATTTGCGAAAAAAACAAGAGCTTTACAAAAAATCGAGAGCTTATAGAACGTGCGCAAAGGGGTGACGATAAAGCAACCGAGGAGCTTATAGTGTCAAACACGGGACTTGTGCGAAGCTTAGCATTACGGTTTCGTGACAGAGGTCTTGACTTTGAGGACCTTATGCAGATAGGTACTATCGGAATGATAAAGGCAATACGTAGCTTCGATCTTGAGCGAGGAACGGTCTTCTCAACTTATGCAGTCCCTCTTATCATAGGTGAGATACGCAGATATCTCCGTGATGACGGCATTATAAAAGTTAGCAGAAGCTACAAAAAATTAGGTGTTCAGCTCTTGCGTATAAAAAATGAAATAATGTCAACCGAAGGCCGAGATGCTCATATTGACGAGCTTGCCTCCGCTTGCGGAGTAAGTTCTTCAGAGGCGGCAGTCGCACTTGATGCAATAACTCCCGTTTCCTCTCTTAGCGAATATATTTACGGCGAGGAAGGCATGACGCTCGAGAGTACAATCGCCGATGATAACAGTGAAAATGATATGGAAAAATTGTGTGAAAATGTAGCACTTTCTCAAGCCATATCCAAAATGCAGCCCCTTTGGAAAAAGATTGTACTGCTTCGATATTACAGAGACTATACTCAACAGCAAACCGCTGAGCTGCTCGGTCTCTCACAAGTAAAAATCTCACGAGAAGAAAAAAAGATTTTTGCCTTTCTGCGAGAAGAACTTGCTTGATGCTTACTGCTTTTATCAAACTTAAAGACACCCGCTTATAACAACGGGTGTCTTTTGATTTTATCTGCCTCAATGATATTGCAAAATTCAGACAAATGTGTTATACTGAAAATATCAAAAACTTACGGAGATAAAAATGAAAGGCGTAAAAACAATTTACATATGCTCAGAATGTGAATATAAAAGTCCGAAATGGATGGGAAAATGCCCATCTTGCGGTGCTTGGAATTCATTTGTTGAGGACGTTGTTGAAGCGGAGACAAAAGCGTCAGTTTCCGCACCTAGACGAATTTCGATGAATGGAACGGGTGCTCAAAATCAAACCTTTCGGTTTGATGAACTGGAGCTTCCCGACTACATACGTTCCGAGACGGGATTCGGTGAGCTTGACAGAGTTCTCGGAGGAGGACTTGTCAGCGGCTCTGTTGTGCTTTTATCGGGTGAGCCGGGTATTGGTAAATCTACCTTGCTTATGCAAATATCCGACGCCCTCGGAAAACATGATACTCAAACACGAGAAAGAAAAATCCTTTACGTTTCGGGAGAAGAGTCCGGCTCCCAACTTAAACTCAGGGCAAAACGCATGGGAATAACGGGAAAAAATCTTTACGTACTTACCGAAACGAATATCGAAAACATTCTTGATGAAATTTCGAAAATAAAGCCGGACGTTGTTATTGTTGACTCTATACAAACCGTTTACAGTGACCGTATAACGAGTGCCCCCGGAAGCACAACGCAGATAAAAGAATCTGCCCTGTCCTTTATAAATTTGGCAAAGACTGCGGGAATCTCAATGCTCCTCGTCGGCCACGTAAATAAAGAAGGAAGTATTGCGGGACCCAAAATACTTGAGCATATGGTTGACTCCGTTCTTTACTTTGAAGGCGAGAGACATCAGTCATACCGCATAATCAGAGCTATCAAAAACCGTTACGGTTCAACTAATGAAATCGGCGTTTTTGAGATGACGGACAAAGGTCTTGATGAAGTCCAGAATCCTTCTGAAATGCTTCTTGCAGGCAGACCTAAAAACGTTCCCGGCAACTGTGCCGTCTGCACTATGGAGGGGACCCGCCCACTTATTGCCGAAATACAGGCTCTCGTTACAAACACAAGCTTCCCGGCTCCAAGGAGAGCAGCAAACGGCATTGATTATAACAGAATGTGTCTTATTCTTGCCGTTCTCGAAAAGCGTTTAGGTCTAAAGTTTTTTCAAAGCGACGTATATATGAACGTTATTGGCGGACTCAGAATCGACGAGCCTGCGTCTGACGTTGCAGCAGCACTTTCAATGATATCAAGCTTGACAGACAAAATAATCCCCGATGACGTCATCGCGATTGGCGAACTTGGTCTTTCGGGCGAGTGCCGTGCCGTATCAAACATCGAAATGAGAATACTTGAAGCCGCACGTCTTGGATTCACAAAGGCTATAATCCCATACCGTAACATTGAAAAAAGAAAAATAGAGGTTAACGGTATTGAGCTTATACCTATAAAAAGCATTTATGAGGCTCTTTCAGTATTAGTTTCAAAAGAATAAATAAAGTCCGATGCAAAAAGCATCGGACTTTATTTATTCGGTTATCATAATGTTTCCGTCTTTTACATGAACAGTTATCACTACCTGCTCCACATCAGAGCCTGAATATTCTAATCCCTGCGAGAAGCTGCCGTTTTCATAGATATCTCCGCCGAAACGAACTCTTCCGTTATCTGTTTTGAGCCTTAATACGCTCGATAACATATTGTCTCGACTCGTTTTATGCTTATAATATCCTTTTCCAATATCTGCATTTATCTCTGTAAGATTTGAGTTTTCGATATTATCATATCCACGCCCAAGCACTGCTTTATGCAGATATATTTCAGAATCCTTTATATCAACGTTTCCCTCGGATACGTTTGCGTTAAATTCGCCTTTAGTTTTCACGTCATCAAAAAGCACCGAGCCATACGAGAGATTGATCTCGTAATCTGTATCAAGATAAACTCCACTCACGTTCACATCACCGCTATAAAGCTTTGTCTCAATAAGCCTCATCACGCTATCTGCAGTTAAATAAATATTTACGATCTTTGTCTTGTTTAACAATCTTGAAGAATTTATATAATTTCTAAGTCCCTCAAAATTCAAATTAAACAAGCTTGAGATAGCCGATTTTTCTTTTACGGTCACCGTTGTCGCACTTGCCGTTAAATGAATATTATTCTTAGAAAAATTGACAATCTCAATCATGTTTTTATCTGCGTTACCAATAATATTCACGTCAGAATAAGAGATGTCAACAGATAACTTTTTTATATCAGCGCCGTTAAATTCATACGTATAAACATAGTTTCCGTCTTCATTTTGAATTTGGTCAAAAAGAGAAACTTCGGTAGTTCGGGCGGTAAAATAGCCTATCATCAAGAATATTATACCGATTGATGCGATAACAGCCGATGCGATGAGCAGCTTTTTCATTTTTCTCGTAAAGATCATATACTGCAC
>JAFYLR010000045.1 GCA_017550115.1 Clostridia bacterium
ATTAGTATATAATAATATTGTTAATTCACTGTGAATTTTCGCGTTTTTTGTCAAAAAAGAATAAAGAAATGAACTAAAAGATAAAAAGGTCTTGAATTTGTGTTAATTTATGATAAAATAAAAATAAGAAAGGTGGAGTGAGATATGGAAGAGATTTATTCGATAAAACTAAGCAGTATTATAAAAAGACTTGGATTAAAGGAAATATATCTGCCTTCAGACGCCGAAAATATCGAGATAACGAGCCCTGACGTTGAGAGACCGGGACTTGTACTTACAGGATTTTTCGAAAATTTTGAAAGAAACAGAATTCAGATTATAGGTAGAGCCGAGAACGCATATCTCGAAGGTCTTGACAGCGTGCAAAGAGCTATCCACGTTGAAAACTATATGAAAACCAAGCCCGTCGCTTTAATATTCTCTTCAGATCTCCCTATTTTTGAGGAAATTTTGGAATATGCAAAGATAAATGAGGTCCCTGTACTTTCAAGTACTCAAAGAACAAGTGCATTACTTGCTGCACTTATAGCATATCTGCACGTAGAGCTTGCTCCCCGCATAACGCGGCACGGTGTTCTTGTAGAGGCATATGGTGAAGGTATCCTGATCCTCGGCGACAGCGGTGTCGGTAAAAGCGAAACAGCTATTGAGCTTGTAAAAAGAGGCCATCGACTGATCGCAGACGACGCTGTCGAGATCAAAAGAGTATCATCAACAACGCTTGTCGGCAGTGCCCCCGCAATCATCAGACACTATGTTGAGCTTCGAGGCATCGGCATCGTAGATATAAAACGACTTTTCGGTATGGGATCGGTCAAAGATACAGAAAAAATAGATCTTGTAGTCAAGCTTGAGCCTTGGGTACAGGGTAAGATGTATGACAGACTCGGTCTTGATAACGAGACTATAGATATCCTCGGCATAGAGGTACCTTGTATAACGATTCCCGTAAGACCGGGACGCAACCTTGCCATTATACTTGAAATTGCGGCAATGAACAACCGTCAAAAGCGTATGGGGTACAATACTGCTCTCGAGTTTAACAAACAGCTCATGGCTCAAATGGGTATGCAAGAAGAATAAAATCAAATAACAAAAAGGCGACCGCCACGGTCGCCTTTTTGTTTTATCCCCTACATCGAAAATTCCTTTTCTTTTATATACTCAATAAGAGCCGAGAAGCTCTCACCTATCCATTTGTTCCTATGATAAATAAGCTGCTTCCAAATATTCACCCGAACGTCCTTTACATCAAGATAAATCAATTCTCCCTGCTCCACCAGAGCTTCAGTAACAAAGTCAGGCAAAAACGATATACCAACCCCGCTGCACAATATTTCGGCTATAAGATCGGTTCTGCCTATCTCAAGAACAGGCTGTATCTCTATTGATTGTCGAGCCATCTCCTCATCAAAAGCTCTTCTATATCCCATCCCCTTCTCGGTCAAAATAAAAGGCTTATCCGCTATATCCTTTATAGATAACTCTTTATCGGTTGCGTACTCGGAATTCTTGCCCGTAACAAAATGCATACCAACAAATTCTTCTTTTGCTATAACGTAATTATTTTGATATATATGGTTATCAAGCGTCAGCATAATATCCGCTTCATTGTGGTCAAGCATACGAAACATATCTTCTGTATCGGCAGTAGTGAACTTAAGAGATATTCCGGGATATTTGTTATGGAAATCAACGTAATTTGATTTTATCATATCCTCACATACGGAATCTGGCGTCACTATATGAATACACCCCGTAAGAGAACGCGCCGAATATAAGTTCTGGTTAAATTCGTCTGTCATACGACTTATCCTATGCGCAAAATCAAGGACTTCTCTTCCTTTCTGAGTAAGGTTTATCGTATGGTTTATCCGCTCGATCAAAAGGCACCCTAGTTCGTCCTCAAGCTGTTTAATCTGAAAAGAAACCGTTGATTGAGAATAACCCAACACTTTTGCGGCTTTTGTAAAGCTTCCAAGCTCTGCAACTTGAATAAATGTTATCAGATTTCTTATTTCCATATAACGATCCCCTTTTTATAAAATTTTGTATCGATTTTTTCGATGACAAACATTAAAAACATCTATTTGACTAATGATTGATAATATTATATACTATAATATGACAAAAGACAAGATATTTCGGAGGAAAATATGCCTAAAATAAAATTTTACAACAGACCCGAAGTGCCTATGGAGATGCACAAGGTTAAAATAGTTCAAAAACTCACTCTGCTCCCCGCGAAAGAGCGTCTTAGCAAGATGAAAGAAGCCGGCTTTAACACCTTTATGCTTCATAACGGTGATATCTTTATGGATATGCTGACAGACTCGGGCGTTAACGCGATGAGTGATAATATGCAGTCGGCAATGCTGCGAGCTGACGATGCTTATGCCGGAAGTGAAACGTTTTATCGTATGCGAGACAAGCTTGAGGAGATATTCGGCATAAAATATCTCCTGCCTACGCATCAAGGTCGTGCTTGTGAACATATAATCGCTCAGCATTTTGTAAAACCCGGAAACTGCATCATAATGAACTATCATTTTACAACGTCAAAAGCACACGTAACACGTCTGGGTGCTCACGTTGAAGAACTGATAAGAGACGAAGGGCTCATCGCAAAAAGCTCCCTGCCCTTTAAGGGAAATATAGACATAGATAAAGTCAAAGCCTGCATAGAAAAAGAAGGTGCAGACAATATCGCATACATAAGAATCGAAGCAGGTACAAACCTGATCGGCGGTCAGCCGATCTCATATGAAAACATGAAAGAGGCTACAGAGCTCGCAAAAGCAAACGGGATACTCACTATCCTTGACGCTTCTCTTCTTCAGGACAACCTCTATTTCATCAAGACCCGCGAAGAATCCATGAAAGATAAATCCATAGCAGAGATAACAAGAATGATTGCCGATCTGTTCGACATCATCTATTTCTCGGGACGTAAATTTGGATTCGGACGTGGCGGCGGAATTTTAGTGCGTGACGAGAACCTCTTCCACGAGATGGAGGACTACATAACTATGTTTGAAGGATTCCTTACATATGGAGGTATGTCCGTTAAGGAAATGGAAGCTATGATAGTCGGATTTGATGAAACTATGGATCTTGACATAATCTCTCAGGGTCCGCAGTTTATTGACCATTGTGTACGCGAGCTTGACGCCTGCGGAGTTCCTATGATAACCCCCGGAGGAGGTCTTGGTGCTCATATGAACGCACGAGAGATCGTTTCGCACATTCCTTCCGAACAGTATCCTGCCGGCTCACTTGTTGCCGCGCTCTATCTCTGTGGCGGAATTCGAGGAATGGAGAGAGGAACGCTTTCCGAGGAACGCAATCCCGACGGAACGGAACATATCGCATCTGTTGAGATGGTTCGTCTTGCCTTCCCCCGTAGAGTTTTCACACTCTCACAGACAGAATACGTCATCGACAGAGTTAAATGGCTTTATGACCACCGTCATCTTATCGGTGGACTTCGTTTTGTTCGCGAGCCTAAAACGCTTCGTTTCTTCACAGGCATGCTTGAACCCGTGTCCGATTGGCCCGAAAAGCTGGTCGAAGCTTATATTGCTGATTTCGGCGAAGATCAATAATAAAAAAACAGCGATGACTCACAAAAATGTGAGTCATCGCTGTTTTTTATGTTTTTTAGTTGAAGATCATACGTCTCTTCTGCCCTCTAAGGCACGATAAAGAGTAACCTCATCTGCATATTCGAGATCTCCTCCGACAGGCACACCATAAGCCAATCTTGTAACGATAATGCCAAGAGGCTTCAAAAGTCTTGAAAGATACATTGCCGTAGCCTCTCCTTCAACCGTCGGGTTCGTAGCAATAATTATCTCCTTGACCTCACTATCCTCACATCTTGCGAGAAGCTCCTTTATTTTCAATTTGTCGGGCGTCACACCACTCATAGGCGAAATAACCCCATGCAAAACGTGATACATTCCCTTAAATTCTCGCACTCTTTCAAGCACTAAAACCGCCCTCGGATCTTCCAGAACGCAAATAGTTGAACGATCACGCGTATCATCTGCGCATATATCGCAAATATCCTTATCGGTCAAATTCTGACAAATAGGACAAAGGTGTATTTTTGTCTTTGCCTCTTTTATTGCACAAGCAAATTCATTTGCCTGCTCATCTGTCATATCAAGCACGGAGAACGCTAATCTGAGAGCCGTCTTTCTGCCGATTCCCGGCAGCCTTCCGAATTGCTCCGCAAGTTTGGTGAGCGGTTCTATATGGTCTGCCATCAAAACATACCCGGCATACCGAGACTGCCCGTTACCTTCTGCATCTCAGCACTGTTCGTTTCTTCAACTCTCTTAATAGCTTCATTCACCGCCGCCACAAGAATATCGGACAATGTTTCAACGTCATCTGGATCTACGATCTCCGGTTTTATATCTATTGCAAGTATCTCTTTTTTTCCGTTGATCTTTACTCCAACAACTCCGCCGCCTGCACTTATATCGTATTCTCTTTCATCAAGTTCAGCCTGCAGAGTTTCCATATCCTCCTGCATTTTCTGAGCCTGCTTGAGCATCGCCTGCATATTCTGAGGTCCGCCCATACTCTTCGGTATATTTGCTTTCATTTTGAAATCCTCCGTTATTTATAAATCGTTGTCTTTAATTATCTCTTCTATATTTTCCCGTCCCTCATCGATAAGATCGTTATCGTGCGAAACCTCAAAAATAATATTCGCTTCGTTGAGCTGACGTTTTTCATATGTGGAAAGAACTGCTATAAGATTATCGACAGTATTTTTTCTGGCTTTTACCATATTGCAAGAAAAGTCGCTTTCAAACCTCAATACTATATTACCATCTTCGTTTCGGTATATTTTAGATCCCTTAAGGAAGCCTGATAGCATCGGATCTCCTTTGCATATCTTCTCAAGAGCCTCTGCCCAATAAAGCAAAACCTTTTTCTTGCCCGTAAATGCAGCTTTTTCTGCAGGAACAGTTTCTGCGACAACTACCGGCTTCTCGAGTTGTTCTGTCTTTACTTCTTCAGGCTTGTCTTTCGTCGTAACAGAAGAAATCGAATATTGTCCCGCCTCAAGCCTGTCCTCTATTGCCGAAATTCTCGCCATAAGTGATTCATTTGAAGAATCGAGCGACGCATCGCACATACGGATCAAGGTCATTTCAGCACAAAGTCGGGCAGAAGATGTCGATTTTTGCATTGAATACAACGTTTGTTCAAGAAGCGTACAATGGAATAGGAGAGTCTCTCTATCAAAAAGATTTGCGATCTTTTCAGTTAATTCCAATTCACTTTCTGTCAAATCAAGATATTTTCCTGCATTTTTCGCAGTTTTGAGTACCAACATATCGCGGTAAAAAGCAAGTATGTCCTGCCAAAATACAGTTATATCCTTAGAAGAGGAAACAATCTCTCCTATCTCACCGAAAATTGCTTCAAAATCCTTATCGGCGACAGCTTTTACAATACGAGCCGTGCTTTCTCTCCCGCCTATTCCAACCATCTCAGCAACAAGTGCCTCTGTTATCTCTTTTCTTGCTCCTGCACAGAGTTCAAGCAAACTTATTGCATCTCTCATACCACCCATAGCAAGCTTACCAAGGAGCTGAGCCGCACTTTTCTGAAGCATTATTCCTTCGTCGTTTGCTATCCTAATAAGACGCTCGGTCAGAACAGGAATAGATATTCTTCTGAAGTCAAACCTCTGACAGCGGGAAATGATCGTTGACGGAAGCTTATGAAGCTCTGTCGTTGCTAGAATAAAAACAACATGAGACGGGGGCTCTTCGAGGGTTTTAAGCAAAGCGTTAAACGCACTTGTTGAGAGCATATGTACCTCGTCAACAATATAAACCCTATATTTCAACATGGATGGTGAATAAACCACTTCATCTCTGATGTCTCTTATATTATCAACACCGTTGTTTGAAGCTGCGTCCATCTCAAGAACGTCAGTGGCCGCCCCCGAATCGATAGCAAGACAGGACGGGCATTTGCAACAAGGACTGCCATCAACAGGGGATTCACAGTTGATCGCCTTTGCTAAAATTTTTGCACAGGTTGTTTTTCCCGTTCCTCTCGAACCGCAAAAAAGGTAGGCATGCGAAAACTTTCCGGTCTCGCATTCATATTTGAGAACAGAAGTAATATGCTCCTGACCGCATACGTCATCAAACGTAGCCGGCCGCCATTTGCGATAGAGAGCCTGATGCACAGAAAAACACCTCGCTTTATAAAAAATCAAGCTGCAAAATAAGACCATACACCTTAAGATCGAATCTCAGAAGCACGCGCATCCCGAAGTCACTGCTCAAAGCAGGCTGCCTTGCGGCACATCGGGGATACTGCTTAATGCTGCTTGGTTCCCCACCTGACATGGTTCACAGCTCCCGATCGCGCAAGACCCGCTTCTCAACACAATAACGCACGGTGCAATCGTACCTCTTCGACCCTCAAAAAAGGGATTCACCCCTGCTTTAGCGGATTTCAGGTTCAGGGCTCCGCTATGTCCCCGGCTAGTATGGCCTTATTTCACAGCTTGTGTGAGTGAAAACAAACAATCACTTTCAGCTTAATATTATAACAGATTTTCACCCCTTTTGCAAGACCTTTATTAAAAATATTTGCAGACAAACTTATTGACTTTTCACATATTATAACGTATAATATAATGAATAAGATATTCACTCGGTCAAACAAAAAGGAGAAAAAATGAGACATATTGAAGAAAGAATCAGCGTTCCCGTTAAAAATAAGTGTGATGTACTTGTAGCCGGCGGCGGTATTGCGGGTATATCGGCAGCTCTGGCTTCCGCAAGGCAAGGAAAAGATACTCTGCTTATCGAGAATGAATTTGCCCTCGGAGGTCTTGCGACTCTTGGTATAGTAACAATATATCTTCCTATTTGTGATGGAGAAGGACATCAGATAATTTACGGCATCGGTGAAGAGCTTCTACGCCTTTCAATAAAATACGGAATAGAAGAAAGCGATGCCGCTGTAATACCTGTCGCATGGCTTGAGAACGGAAGTGATGAAGACCGTAAAAAGCAGAGATTTCAAGTCCAATACAACCCAAATATGTATATTCTCGAGCTTGAAAAGTTACTGCTCGATGCAGGAGTTCGTATACTTTATGGAACAAAGATATGCGCTGTGAATATGTTGGGAGATCGCATCTCGGATGTAATAATTGAAAACAAAAGCGGCAGAAGTGCTATTGAAGTAGGAACCGTTGTCGATTGCACGGGAGATGCTGACGTAGCTAAGCTATCGGGTGCCAAGACCGCAACATTCTCCCAAGGTAATATACTTGCCGCATGGTATTATTATATGAGAGACGGCGAAAAACGTCTGAATATGCTCGGCTTCTGCGACATTCCCGATGATGAAAAAACAGAAGAAAACAAAGTTACTCTTTTGCATGAAAACCGCTTTAGCGGACTTGACGCAGAAGAATTGAGTCTGCAAATGCAGCTCTCGCACACACAAACGCTCTCAGATTATAAAAGAAGGCGCGAAAAGAACAAAGATACCGAGATAACAATGCTCGCAACGATACCGCAGATACGAATGACAAGACGTATCGTAGGCGATATAGAGCTTGACACCTCGGATGACAAGAAATATTTTGAAGACAGTATAGGAATGACAGGCAACTGGAAAAAGCGAGGTCCTGTCTATGAAATCCCATTCTCTGCGTTAAGGAGCGTAAATGTCAAAAATCTTCTCGCCGCAGGACGTTGCATTTCAGTCACTGATAATATGTGGGACGTAACAAGAGTAATTCCCACCTGTGCCGTGACAGGAGAAGCTGCCGGGGTCGCTGCTGCGATGTTTGAAGATTTTTCAAATATCGACATCACAGCTCTCCAATCCGAGCTTCAAAAAAACGGTGTTAAGCTACATACAAACGAAGTTTTATAAAACATAACATTCATAACAAAAAGCTGTTGCAGAAAATACTGCAACAGCTTTTTTATTTATTAAAATTCAAGTGCTTTTTCGATATAAGCCTTAAGCTCTCCGACAGGAATACGAACCTGCTCCATCGTATCTCTGTCACGAACCGTAACACAGCCGTCAGTCTCGGATTCAAAGTCGTAAGTTATGCAGAAAGGAGTACCTATCTCGTCCTCACGGCGATATCTCTTACCAATCGAGCCTGTTTCATCAAAATCAACCATAAAATACTTCGAAAGCTCTTCATAAACTTCCGATGCTTTATCTGAGAGCTTCTTTGAAAGAGGAAGTACCGCAGCCTTAAAGGGTGCAAGTGCAGGATGCAGATGAAGTACTGTACGAACGTCATTCTTTTCTGCATCAATAACCTCTTCATCATATGCGTCAACCAAGAAAGCAAGAGCAACACGGTCGGCGCCAAGCGAAGGCTCTATAACGTAAGGAACGTAATGCTCGTTGGTTTCGGGATCAAAATACGTCATATCCTTGCCGCTATGCTTTGCATGCTGAGAAAGGTCATAATCGGTACGGTCAGCAACACCCCAAAGCTCGCCCCAACCAAACGGGAACAAAAATTCAAAGTCTGTCGTAGCCTTAGAATAGAAGCAAAGCTCGTCTTTGTCATGGTCACGCAAACGAAGATTTTCGTCCTTCATACCAAGATCAAGCAAGAATTTATGGCAATAATCCTTCCAATAAGTGAACCACTCAAGGTCTGTGCCGGGTTTGCAGAAGAATTCAAGCTCCATCTGCTCAAACTCACGGGTACGGAAGACAAAGTTTCCGGGAGTGATCTCGTTTCTGAAAGATTTACCTATCTGTGCAACGCCGAAAGGCAGCTTTTTTCTTGTGGAACGCTGAACTGCGGGGAAATTGACGAAAATTCCCTGTGCTGTTTCGGGACGCAGATAAACTGTGCTCGAATTGCTTTCTGTTACGCCTATGAAAGTCTTAAACATAAGATTAAACTTCTTTATATCGGTAAAATCCTTACCACCGCAGTCGGGACAGCATATTCCCTTGTCCTTTATAAATTCGGACATCTGCTCAAAGCTCCAAGCGGCAGGATTATCGTCTGTGCCATGCTCAAAAGCATATTCTTCTATAAGCTTATCAGCTCTGTGACGTGCATGACAGCCCTTGCAGTCCATCAATGGATCGGAAAATCCGCCAACGTGGCCCGATGCTACCCAAGCCTCAGGATTCATTATAATGGCACTGTCAAGACCTACGTTATATTTTGATTCCTGAACGAACTTCTTCCACCAAGCTTTTTTTACGTTGTTCTTGAATTCAACGCCGAGAGGGCCGTAGTCCCAAGAGTTTGCAAGTCCGCCGTATATCTCTGAGCCAGGGAAAATTATACCTCTTGTCTTGCACAGAGCAACGATTTTATCCATTGTCTTTTCTGAATTATTCATTTTTTTACTCCTATATATATCTTTTGATTTTTTATTTTAGTTTGGTCGCTTGTAAACTGCGAGCGTATTGCGACAAGCATTCAGATTGGGAATAAAGCAAAGCCTGTCATCAATAGTTGAATATTTCCCCGTAAGCTCAAGCGTGACTGCCTCAAAATCGGGATAAGAATAAATAAGATCGAGATTGGAATTGAGATCAGATGCTGTGAAATTGGTAACTATCATCGACTCTATATTTTTCAAAATGCCTACAGCCTTTGTCTTATAAAGAGTCACCGTCATTTTTTTCAAAAGTGCTTTTGCAAGATCAATCGTAGTCTTCGCACGAGAACTGTTAGTATCTTCATATGAATTGAAGCGAAGCACCTCAAGCGCCGTTTTGCCATCAAGCGTTTGACGTCCGGCAGTAATGTTTATATGTAGAGCACCTTTATTGTCATCGTATTTCATGTCACACGGGACATTAAAAGTAAGCCCTCCAAGCTCATCTATAATTTCGGGGAAGGTCTGAAGACTCAACACGGCATAGCGATCTATCGGGAGTCCTACAAGATCACGAACTGTATCAATGAAACTGAAAAGCCCCTCGTCCTCATAGATGTCAGATAGGCATTTGGTTGAGCCGGAGCGTTCTATGAGAGTACCCGGACTTATCGAAGTAAAAGCAAATTCTTCTCTTTCCTTGCTCACACAAACAAGAAGAATCGCGTCGGCTGAAATTCTGCGATAGGAGCCGTCGGTAACAAGTTCGCCCGGAAGCTCATTCGTATCATAAGCAGCAAGTCCCGAAACCGTCGTCGGATCGTAATATTTATAAAAAAGTTCCGGAGCATAGTCAAGCCCTATAAAAAGCATATTAAAAGAATTACCGTCAAGCTCAACTAAAGGATTATTGTTGTTGCCATTATCAACAAAATCGTCATTACCGTTCTGCCCAAAACTTTGTCCCTGACCAAGATCTCCGAGAAGCATATTTATAACCAAGAACGCTATCACACCAAAAATGACAAGCGAAATTATAAACGTCAGAAAAAAGTTTTTGATGTTTGAAAGCAAGCCTTTCACCTCCAATTAAATAACATCTTTTACATTATATATCAAACTATACAATTTTTCAAGAGGATAAACATATTTTTAACACTTTTCTTACTTATTCGAAGTTAGAACGCATCTAAAATAAACTTCCCCTATCGAATATATCGGCAAAACACGTTTTCGCAAGCCAAAAACAGTACAAACGGAGTATTTTGAACAATATCAAAATGACCGCCCTTGAATTTGTATTAGATGTATATTTCCGTTGCATTTAGATTTCGGTCTAATTCTCGAATAATATCTAACACTTCCATTTCATTTGCTTGAAATCTAACAAGTTTTTTTGATTAATATATGACAATCAGAACTTTTGGAGAATTATCTCTTGAAAAAACGAACGATTCAATATATAATGGTTAATAAGCATCAATTAAATATATGAAAAAGGATTTTTCACCTATGGAATTTTCAAATTATTTTTTTGCTTCTACCGAAATTATAGGAATAATTTCAGCGTCTATATCGGGTTGTATCATCGCACGTAAATGTAAATTCGATCTTTTCGGAATTATGTTATGTGCAATTCTTTCCTCTCTCGGAGGCGGTATAATTCGCGATATTCTTATCGGTGCGCTTCCTCCTCGCTCGTTCTACAATTATATATATCCTCTTTCCTCGGTTATAACGTCTCTTACTGTTTTTACAATATTTAAAATACTGAAAAACAAAATACCGTTAAGACAAGATCTTATGCGTATGTTATTCCTTATTTTCGACGCTATCGGACTTGCCTCATTTTCAATAAGCGGAGTTCAGATTGGTTTAGAGTCCGGATATGGTAACAACGGATACCTTTGTATCATATTGGGAATGACAACTGCGGTCGGCGGAGGAATAATCCGTGATGTCATAACAGCACACGTGCCCCTTGTTTTGCGAGAAGAGATTTATGCAACCGCTTCTCTGCTCGGCTCCGCCATCTATTATTTCGCTATAAAGCTCGGAGTAAATCAAGCTTTATCCTTATACGTTTCTATGTTTCTAATTATTCTGATACGTTTACTTTCAATACGTTACAAATGGCACCTGCCGAAAGGCGACGAAGAATAAAAACAAAACATCCCCCAATCGTGTTATCATCACGATTGGGGGATGTTCATACATTTATTATCATTTAGTGTCCGAAAACTTATTTTTGTATCCTTCAATGCACTCTTTTATTATCTCGCACGCTTCTTCGCGTCCAAAAAGTGATTTAACCGCCGTTTGTTTGTTTTCCAACTGTTTATACACGCTGAAAAAGTGCATCATCTCATCAAAAATATGATGTGGCAGATCATCTATCGACGTTATGCCGTTATAGCTGGGGTCGGAAAAAGGAACGGCAATTATCTTATCGTCAAGTGCACCTCCATCGGTCATTCTCATAACACCTATCGGATGAACTCGCATAAGCGTCATCGGCAATATCGGCTCGGAACATAGAACAAGAACGTCGAGCGGGTCTTTATCATCGGCGTAAGTCCTTGGTATAAAACCATAATTTGCGGGATAATGAGTTGATGTATAAAGAATTCTATCAAGCATAAGGAAACCCGTTTCCTTATCAAGCTCGTATTTACATCTGCTTCCCTTTGATATCTCTATAACGGCCGTAAAATCCTCGGGGGTTATTCTTTCGGGACTTATATTGTGCCAGATATTCATTTAGCAACCTCGCTTAATAATTATTTTATAAAATCAAACTCAAAATCGTATATTGATACAGTATCTCCGTCCTTTGCGCCATGCTCTTCAAGGAGCTTTATTACCCCGCCCTTGATAAGCACCTTTTGGAAGTAGCTGAGCGACTCGTAATCATCAAAATTTATCTGTCCTAACAAATTGAAGAGCCATTCGCCCTCGACTATAAAAGTATCGTTCTCTCGGCGAACAGTCGTAACTCTGCCGGCATCCGATTTTGCGTATTCGTCCTCGGGAATGTAATCACTCTCGTAAATGGTAAGAGGTGGCAACAGCTTCAATCTCTCGGAGACACGTCTGACAAGCTCCGAAAGATTCTCGCCCGTAACCGCAGAAACGTATATCATCTCCCACTCGTTATCGTCAACGAACTTCTCAAACGCTTCAATATCAACATATTCCTCATTGAGCATATCGGTCTTGTTTGCAACGATAATTTGGGGACGCGTCGCAAGCTCAGGACTGTAACGCTCAAGCTCACTGTTTATCCTCTTTATATCCTCGATGGCATCTCTTCCCTCCACTTGAGAGATATCTACAACGTGAAGCAAAAGTCTGCATCTCTCAACATGTCGAAGAAAAGCGTGTCCAAGACCTGCACCTTCCGCCGCCCCCTCAATAAGACCGGGAATGTCAGCGGCAACAAAACCACTCTCGTCCCCTGTCTTTACAACGCCGAGATTGGGAGAAAGCGTTGTAAAATGATAGTCCGCTATCTTAGGCTTTGCTGCACTTATGCGAGACAGGAGCGAAGACTTTCCTACATTCGGGAAACCGATAAGTCCCACGTCGGCAAGCATCTTCAGCTCAAGAAGTACTTCCTTCTCCTCTCCCTGCGTACCGTTTTTTGCGAACATCGGAACCTGTCTTGTAGGCGTTGCAAAATGCTTGTTTCCCCAACCGCCTCTGCCGCCTTTACAGCAGATAAAAGGTCCGCAGTCCGACATATCCTTTATTATCTTTCCCGTTTGCACGTCTTTTATGAGCGTTCCGGGAGGAACGAGTATCTCAAGGTCTTCACCGTTCGCGCCGTGAAATTTTGCACCCGAACCGTTTCCGCCATTTTGAGCTACGAACTTTCTCTTATAGCGAAATGCGAGAAGCGTGTTTGAACCTTCGTCGATTCTGAAAACAATGTTTCCGCCGTTTCCGCCGTCACCGCCATCAGGGCCGCCCTTAGCGACATATTTTTCACGTCTGAAGGAGACCGCACCGTGACCGCCATTTCCCGCTTTCAAATATATTTTAATGTTATCAACAAACATAAACTCTCTCCGTCCTTAAGCATCCTCGCCCTTTTGCCTTATTATAAGTCTTATGGGCGTTCCCTTGAATCCGAATGTGTTTCTGAGGCAATTTTCTATATATCTTTGGTAAGAAAAATGGAAAAGCTCAACGTTGTTACAGAAAATAACGAAAGTTGGAGGAGCGCTCGAAACCTGCGTCATATAGTAAATCTTAAGGCGTCTTCCCTTGTCTGACGGAGGCTGGGTACGTATCATAGCATCCCCCAGAACATCGTTCAGCATACCTGTAGATATTCTCGTAACCGTTTGATTATACACATATTTTATCTGTTCAAAAAGCTTAACCACTCTCTGTCCGGTTTTTGCCGAAACGAACATAATTGGAGCATACGTCATATAGGAAAGTGCATCATAAACCTCGTCACTTACCTGCTTTACCGTAGAATTTTCTTTTTCTACCGCATCCCATTTGTTCATAACTATAATAGACGCTTTTCCAGCCTCATGAGCAATACCGGCAATTTTCTCGTCCTGCTCACTTATACCCTTTTCAGCATCTATCATAATAAGGCAAACGTCAGCTCTCTCAACAGCCATATGAGCACGCAAAACGCTGTATTTTTCTATCTTGTTGTCAATTTTCGACTGACGGCGAATACCGGCAGTATCAATAAAAGTAAACTTACCGAACTCGTTCTCGACCTGCGTATCGACCGCATCTCTCGTTGTTCCCGCAATGCTCGAGACGATAAGACGCTCAGAACCTACGATTTTATTGATAATAGAAGATTTCCCCGCATTGGGCTTACCTATAACAGCAACCTTTATCGAATCATCCTCTTCCTCTTCCCAATCACTCTCGGGCAAAGCAGAAAGACAAGCGTCAAGCAAATCACCGCTTCCGCTTCCGTGTATAGATGAAACTGCTATCGGGTCACAAGCAAAGCCAAGCTCGTAAAACTCATAAAATTCGTATGGCAAATTGCCTATAGAATCGCACTTGTTTATACAAGGCACTATAGGTTTACCGCTCTTTTTGAGCATAACGGCAATCTCTTTATCATCGGCAACAAGTCCAACTCTGACGTCACACATAAAAATAATAACGTCGGCAGTCTCAATGGCAATCTCGGCCTGCATCTTCATCTGACTGAGTATTATATCATCAGTCTTCGGCTCAATGCCTCCCGTATCGATAATGACAAGCTTTTTGCCCTGCCATTCGGTCTCACCGTAAATACGGTCTCGAGTAACGCCGGGGGTATCTTCAACGATAGAACGACGTTCTCCTATGAGTTTATTAAAAAGTGTGCTTTTGCCGACGTTCGGTCTGCCGACAATAGCTATAACAGGTTTTGACATATCAAAAATCTCTTTCTAAAGTCTCTTTATTTTGTTAATCAGCACTTACAGGATTAACGTTCAAATATTGGGCAACATTTTCTATCGGGCAAGAAAATCCCGCGCTCGACTGAAGTGCCGCTACCAAGTCTATGCAGATGACAAATTCATCGGGGGTAAAATAAACGTTCGGGTAGCTTGCGTAATCACTCTTATATTGAAGGATCATATCCTCATAGTTTGTCTGTGAAAGCAGATCCTCCATTCCATACACCATAGAAAAATCTCCCAACAAAAACATCGAGGCAATAGAATTGAAATCAGCAAAGATCTCGTCTTCATCTATTATCTCGCCACTCTCAAGCGAAATATTTACCGTATAAACAGGACATTCGGGATATTCGGATACCGACGTCATAGAATAAACGGTATTTTTTACAGACATAAAGGAATTTGAAAGAAATGTCACCTCAACGTTACTTACTTCATAATTAAAGAGCGTATCCTCAATTATGTAAATATCAACGTCGGGAACGTTAAGAACAAACTGCTTCTCTGCAACAGAGCGGAAGGATGCATTTATGCTGTCCTGAAGAGCAGAATCGCTCATGCCCGAAATCTCGGGGTATCTTAACACCTTTGTGCTCTTTCTTCCGTCCTCTGTTTCATGAACAACAACGATCTCTTCCTTTATGCTAAAAGTATAATCGTTCTCCGGCACAATGGAAGTATCAATATCATCGCCTGTACTGTCATTTGTTCCCGTATCATTATCTCCTTTGTTATTTGAAGAACATGATACGATCGTCAAAAGCATAGCCAAAGCCAACAAAACAACAAAAATTTTTCTCATTTTCATATTTACCTCCAAAGTCCGCTTCAAGCGGTATTTTTTATTTATAAAATTAAATTAGATCTGTAAAAAGCTGATTATATTCCGAGTATTGCCCGTATAAATCCGTCCCCGCTATCGCTCGACGGCTTTACCAAAACGCCAAGCTTTTCGGAAAGCTCGGTAGGGGTCATATCATCAAGAAATACATCTTCATCCGCCTTTAGGGTATTTGCCGGTATCAAAAGCTCATCTCCAAGCTCGCGTCCCATAAGCTGCTCAAGCATGTCCGTCCCTGTCAGAAGCCCCGACACCGTGATGCTTTCGCCAAAATAATTGTTGATTATTTTATAAACACGAACCTGAAGTCTGCCGTCTGTTGCATCGGAAACTTCTTTTGAGAGAGAAGAAATACATTCGTATGCCGCCTCCCCAGTCACGACCGAAACAGTACGTCCATAAGGATATTTTTCCAAAAATCTGTCAAGATATTCGCCAAAATCCTCAAGTTCCCACAAAACCTCGGTTTTAAGGGACGTGATCATTCCGACACCGTTTTCGATCTGGGAATACCCCTCGTAATACTCGTCTTCGGGCAAAGGTCTTTCTGCTCTTAAGTAAAACTCATCGGAGCAAAAGAAAATTCTCGAGCCGTATTCCTTAAGGCATTCAGACGCAAAGGATTCAACCTCGTCTATTACATCACAGCTCTCCTCACGTGAAAAAGCAGAGAGCGGATATAGCTTTTCTCTGAACTTTGTGAGTCCCGCCGGAACTATAGAGCAACTGACAAGAGCCGGTGACAATTTTGCTAAGTCCCTCATTGTTCTCTTAAGCTCCTCGCCATCGTTTATACCGCGACAAAGCACTATTTGAGTGCAAAGCGAAATACCTGCCTCCGCCAACCTGTCAAGATAAGAAAGGACCTCCCCCGCACGTTTATTATGCATCATCTCAACTCTAAGAGTAGGATTTGTCGTATGCACCGAAATATTAACGGGTGAAATGCGCATCTTTATTATGCGTTCAATATCATGATCACAAAGATTTGTAAGAGTTATATAGTTTCCATGAAGAAAAGAAAGTCTTGAATCATCGTCCTTGAAATAAAGAGTCTTTCTCATTCCCTTTGGCAACTGATCTATAAAGCAGAAAACGCACTTATTCTCGCAAGAGTGCTTCCTGTCCATAAGAGGTCGCTCGAATTCAAGTCCGATGTCCTCATACTCCCCTTTTTTCAGAGTGACGGAATATTCGTCTCCGTCCCTAAGAAGCCTGAGCACAACCTGCTCGTTTGTCAGATAAAACCTATAATCAAGCACGTCATTTATTTCATTACCGTCTGCCGAAAGAAGCAAATCAAGGGGCTTTATTCCCGCTTTTTCCGCAAGACTTTCAGGCAAAACATCAGTTATTTCTACCATGATGTTCTCCATTTAATTCATATGCTTACTGTAATATTATATTTTAACACAAAAACCGAAGTTTGTCAATCAAAACGTGCGGCATAAAACATATATTGCTGTGCTATTCCCGCATATTCTCCAAGGCTTGTCGGATCGAAGTCATAGGGGAATTTTTCTGATAAAACTCTCTTTATCCACACGTCTATCGGAAAAGCATCGTATTTCTCCATACCGAAAAGAGCTACGCACGATGCGACCTTCATTCCAACCCCTCTGATAGAGCAAAGCTCGGCTATGCAGTCTGCGCACCCAAACGTTGCCACATTTTCAATATCAAGCTCCTCTAAGGCAACCTTTCTTGCCGCATCTGCTATGTATGAGGCTCTGAAACCGACTCTCAGCGCCCTCAAGCCATCTTCTCCGAGCGATAGAACCGCCTCAGCCGAAGGAAAAGCAAATTCTCTGTCGGAAGCTCCGTGTGCTCTCATAAGAGAAGCGTCTATCCCCTCTCCGCAACGCTCCGAAAGTGCTTTGATTATCTTTTTTATTCTCGGAATATTATTATTCTGTGAAATAATAAAAGAACAAAGTGTTTCCCATCTTTCCTGCCTTAAAATCCTTATTCCTTCGCCCCTCTCCATAACCGACAGCATATATTCGGTCGAACAATGCTCCGATATATCACGTCTTATGGCATCGTAATCAACATCAAGTGCAAGATAAGAGCATAACTCTTTTTCAAAGAATTCTATGTCACAATTATATATGTATATAGTCGAACCGTCCTGAGCGACCGAGAAAAAACGCCCAAGAGCCACTCCTGCAAATTCCACTTCATGCACAGAATCGGCAACACTCTCAAAACGAAAGCACTGCCCACAGTCAAAGGTCTTCGCTACCGAGAAACCGCTTACGTTTTCTATTTTTATATATTTCAGTTCGCCCTCTTTTCCCTCGCTTACGCAAAGGTCGTGGATCTTATCTGTTTGGCAAATCATCTATCTTCCTCAAAAATTAATATTTTGTACTTGTATTTAGGTGTACACAGGTGTTATAATAAGTATAATGTACTATTTATATTATATATTATTTCTTGTGCTATTACAAGACTAATTTTGTTCATAAAATAAAAAGGAGTCATAAATGGAACAGATTTACGCTATTCCCGTAAACGAAGCGTTCAGAGAGAGCGCCGAAAACGCCGCCTGCGGCTGTCCCTTCTGCTCTATCTACCGTAAGCTTGAAGAAAATGAACTTGACCTTATCCTCGGAGCTTCTATGATGGAGCCTGATACAAGAATAAGAACTAACAAAGAAGGATTTTGCAGAACGCATTATGATATGATGTTTGTTCGCAAAAACCGTTTGGGAATGGCACTTACTTTGGAGAGCCACCTCGACGAGCTCAGAGCAGATATGAAAGACTCTCTTGCAGGTAAGATTGCAGGTAAAAAAGGAGAAAAAGCCGCTAAACGCATAGCGGATCTCGAGAAAAACTGCTACGTTTGTTCAAGAATCGAATACCATTTTGAGAGAATGATAGAAACCTCTGTTCTCCTCTGGGAGAATCAAGAGGATTTTCCCTCTCTTATCTCCTCTCAACCTTACTATTGTCTGCCGCATTACCGCAGAATGCTCGAATATGCGTCCGTCCGACTCTCAAAGAAAAAATACGGCGAATTTGAAGCACAGTGCTCTGCACCGCAATATAAATATTTCGATAAACTACGCGAAGACGTTAGCTGGTTCTGCAAAAAATACGATTACAGATACGAAGAAGAGCCTTGGTACGACTCAAAAGACGCCGTTGAGAGAGCGATCAAGTTTTTACGCTCTGATATACATAAAAATTGACGAGAGGAAAGAATATGCTTGACCTTTTAGACCTACATAAGCGTTTTATATTAAATCATCTCTCCGAGGGCGATACAGCAGTCGATTTCACGATGGGGAACGGACACGACACCGCTTTTCTCTCAAAAGCCGTCGGTACAAGTGGTCACGTTTACGCCTTTGATATACAGCAACAGGCACTCGATTCTACTGCAAAAAATTTGAAAGAATACGGCTGTCCCGAAAATTATACGCTCATAAAGGATTCTCACCACAGAGTACTTGAATATGTAAAAGAGCCAATAAAAGCGGGAATGTTCAATCTTGGGTATCTTCCGGGCGGAGATAAGTCAATAACAACCATGCGTGAAACTACAATGCCGGCAATAGAGGCTGCAATAAGTCTGCTTGGCCGCGACTCGGTCTTAAACGTTGCTGTCTATCCGGGGCACGCCGAGGGCGATGCCGAGGGAAAAATGATAACAGAATATCTATCAACGCTCGACCGCAGAAAGATATGTGCAACGCAGATAAAGATTCTGAACTCGCCAACCTCACCCTATTTTATCGTCATTGAGACAAAATAAAAAAGGAGCACAAAATGAATAATTTTGATGAAAATAACGAATTTGTAAAACGCCCGTCAAACAATACTCAAGCAGGACAGCAAACTCCGCAAAGAAGAGTTGCCACGGGTGATATACGCAGACCGAATAACGCTCCGCAAAGCAATCGGGAACAAATCAGACGCCCCGCGCAAAGCAACTCAAATACAAAAAAACAAGCTCCTCAAGCTTATTCTCAAAAAGCTCACACGCCCAAAATAAAAAAGGAAAACTTAAAAATCAAAAGCTCCGATATGTTGCGGAACATTCTTATATTTATCGCGATGCTTGCAGGACTGCTTATCATAGGATTTTCTCTGCTTCTCTCCTCGCTTTACGTTGCTCCAGAGAAAGTGAAAGCAAACTATACTTACATATATGACGGAAAAACAGAGTTTTCCTCAGTTGTTGTAAATAAAGTGCTATATATGAATATGACCGAGCTTTCGGATATGTGTAACTTTATCGTAAGCGGCTCAAAGGACTGTCTTCGCTACACCGTTGACAACGGTGAATTTGCAGAGTTTACTGTTGGCAGTGCTTCGGCAAAAATAAACGCAGATATAGTAAATATGGAGGGGGCAGCACTCGTGCGTGAAAATGAAAACGTCTGGATACCTCTCAGCTTTGCCGAATCCTACATAAGCGGTCTTGACATACAATACGACGAAGAACATAATACCATCTCAATAAACCGTCAAGAGCTTAGCGGCAGCACCAAAGATAATCCGTTCTATTCAAAAATCACGTTCCGCATCAAAGGCTCTCAGACCTTAGATGGTATAAAAGAGGATACCGACATAGGTGCCGTAACCACTCCCGATTTTATAAACGATCTTTCGGAATATGAGCAGTATATGGATCCGCAAAACAGAGATGATTATCTGATACTTGTCAACAAAACGTCCCATATCGACGAGAATTATCTTCCCGAAAATCTTGTTTCGATAACGAACGTACGTAAGGACGGCAGAAAAGAACAAATGGTCGAATGTGCAGAGAAAGCTCTGCAGGCACTTTTCATAGAAATGAAATCGGCCGGATATACCGACGTTTCGGTAACAAGCGGATACCGTTCATATAATAAGCAATCCTCGTTATTCAATACCTATCTCCAGAGGGAAAGAGCAAACAATCCGTCTCTCACCTTAGAGGATGCGAAAGAAATAGTTCTTACCTACTCTGCTTTCCCCGGCACAAGTGAGCATCAGACCGGACTTTGCGTTGATATGCACAATCTCTCCTCCGCCGACGTCTCCTTTGCCAACAAAGCAGCTTACACATGGCTCAAGGAAAACTGCTATAAGTTCGGATTTGTCATTCGTTTTCCCGAGGACAAGGTCGATATAACCGGATACAGCTTTGAGCCTTGGCATTATCGTTTTGTCGGAAGATACCACGCAACCAGAATGTATAATCTCGGCATGTGTCTTGAAGAATACGTTGATTACCTTTCAAGAGCCGAAGAACACTAAAAAAAGAGAGAAAAAATGCTTAAAAGATTTTTAGCCTATTATAAACCTCACAAAAAGGTATTTGCGCTCGATATGTTCGCATCGCTTATCGTTTCTCTTATCGGTATAGTTTACCCCATGGTCACAAGAGAAATGCTGAACACGCTTATACCCGAGCGAAAATACCGCATGATAGTCCTCGCAGGTTCAGCGCTCTTGGCACTCTACCTTGTGAGAATGCTTTTGAATTATTTTATACAATATTACGGTCACGTTATGGGCGTTCGTATGCAAACGCAGATGCGTACCGATATGTTCAAGCATCTGCAAAAGCTCCCCTACAGCTTTTATGATAATAATGAAACGGGAAAGATAATGTCAAGAATGACGAGTGACCTTTTTGAAGTAAGTGAGCTTGCACATCACGGTCCCGAAAATCTCATTATATCCTCAATATCTATCGTAACCTCGTTCACATACCTTTCGTTTATAAACATTTGGCTCACTCTTATAATATTTGCTTGCGTCCCGTTTTTGCTTGTTATAGCATTGACGCTGCGCAAGAAAATGAGGGACGCATTTGCACAGAGCCGTAAAGCAACAGCCGAAATAAACGCAGCTCTTGAGAGCAGTGTGTCGGGAATTCGTGTCACAAAAGCCTTTTGCAACGCTGAAAAGGAACAGGAAAAGTTTGAGGTCGGCAATAATGAATATACAAGCTCAAGAAGCCGTGCCTATCGGGCAATGGGGCAATTCCATTCTGGCACATCGTTTATAACCGACGTTTTCAACGTTATAATTCTTATAGCAGGAGGATTCTTCCTCTATAACGGAGATATCAATTTTGCAGATTATTCAGCTTTTGTTGTTTCTGTCAATCTATTTATAAGTCCTGTTATGACTCTTATCAACTTCATGGAACAGTATCAAAGCGGAGTAACGGGCTTTGAACGTTTTCTTGAAATTATGGATACAGAACCCGAGAAGGACAGCGAAGGTGCTGTTAATGCAGGTATGGTTGAAGGACGCATCGAATTGCGTGGGGTAACTTACGCATATGACGGAGAAAAGGATGTTCTTGAAAACGTCAATCTGACCATTGAAAAAGGAAAAACCTTTGCACTCGTCGGTCCGTCAGGTGGCGGAAAGACAACCATTTGCCACCTTATCCCGCATTTTTATGACGTAACCTCGGGCGAGATACTCATTGATGGTAAAGAAATACACACTTTAACCATGGAGTCGCTCCGTCGAAACATCGGTATAGTTCAGCAGGATATTTATCTATTCAACGCAAGTATAAAGGACAATATCCTATATGGCAGACTTGATGCCACAGATGAAGAGGTTATAGAAGCGGCAAAAAGAGCAAATATTCACGACTATATAATGACTCTTGAAAACGGATATGACACACAAATAGGCGAGCGTGGAGTTCGACTATCCGGAGGACAAAAGCAAAGGCTTTCAATTGCAAGAGTGTTCCTTAAAAATCCACCTATCCTCATTCTTGATGAGGCGACAAGTGCACTCGATAACACAACCGAGATACTGATCCAACAATCTCTTGATGAGCTTTGTCAGGGCAGGACCACTCTCGTTGTTGCGCATCGTCTTTCAACCATTAAAAATGCTGACGAAATCGCCGTTGTTTCAAGCGGACGAATCGTCGAGCAAGGAACTCATGCCGAACTTCTTGACAAAAACGGAGAGTACGCAGATCTGTACGCTCTTCAGTTCAGAAATAATCAATAAAATAAAAAAAGGCGTCTCATTTATTCGCAAGAATCAACTTGCCAAATGAGACGCTCTTTTACTTTTGAAAAAAAGAACCCCACCGCCACAGGCGGTGGGTAGGTCAATCTTTATATAATGCTTCAAAGAGAATTATACTTATTGATCTGCGTTCTTTCTTGCCTCAAAACAAGCACTGCAGTAAACAGGTCTGTCATTTGAGGGCTGGAAGTTAACTCTTGCAACACCGCCGCATTCAGCGCAAGTTGTTTCGAAAACTTCTCTGGGAGCTCTGCCTGCGTTCTTTCTTGCATCGCGGCAAGCCTTGCAGCACTTGGGCTTATTTACAAAGCCTTTTTCTTTGTAGAACTGCTTTTCACCTGCGGTGAAAACAAATTCATTGCCACATTCCTTGCAGACAAGAGTTTCGTCCTCAAAAACCTCATCTTCTACTACTACATTCTCTTCTTCGTACATTGCCTTTTTCCTCACTTTGTGTGTTTTTTCCATTCTTAGATGGACTATTTATTAAACTGATCATCTTTTGGATGACTCATCTAATACTGATCTTAATTTGTTTCTTGCCCTGAAAATAGCATTGTCAACGGATTTTTCGGTCTTGCCGAGTCTGTCTGCAATTTCTGAAGAAGAACAACCGCTTGCAACCAATCGAAATACCTTGTATTCAAAATCTGAAAGAGTGCTTTTTATCAGTTCATATAGCTGACCGATATTTTCATTTTCGATTATACCGTTTGAAATATCTTCCGGATCCGCCATGTCGAAAATACCATCAATGGGTAAAATTTCAATATGCTTTCTCCTGACCGCTCTGACACGAGAAACCAATGCATTACCTATACATATCTTAGCATAAAGACCGAAGGACACTTTATCCTGCTCAATATTGTAAGAAATAGCCGCCTTTGAAAACGCAATAAGCGCATCTTGAACAACGTCTTCTCTTTCGCATACGGCGGAAAGTGCCAAATAGCAACTGTCGCTCATGCTATCTATAAGGGGGTGATATATCTTGATGAGACTGTCAAATGCCACCTCATCTCCCCCTCGATACGCTAAAAGAAGCTCTCGTACATCGCCCCTTGAATCTGCCAAAATTTTATTATTCTGACTAAGATCCATATTTGGTACCGCCGCTTCTAATATAGTATCGTACATGTAAACATTACTATTATATTATATCATCATTTCCCACAATGTCAATAGTTTTTTGATAATTATTTTTCGTCATTTTCGACAAAAATGTATAAAACGCTCGCGTTTTATACATTTTTCTTCAATATATTTACAATAATCTCAACAATTACCAATCAAACAAATAATCTACCTGTCCTGCCAAAAGTGCTGTAACTCCTCTGTAAATAACTTCGGTACGGTCGTAAAAATTCGCCTTCATTTGCTCAACTCTCAACTCTGTATCAACAACAAGAGATGTGGAGTATATCACAACGCCTTTTTCGGTAAGCGAACAATCTATTCTGTATCTGCCGTCCGGAAGCTTCTCGGAAACACATCTTGAAACTATACCGCGTCGCTTGAAGTCGAGATATCTCAGAGCATAACGTAAGCTCTGATCAAGCACCGACGCAAGAATATCACTCTTAAGTTCTCTTGCAACAACCCTTCCCTTTTCCGAAACGTAATAAAGCGGATCTTCTGCGGAGTTGTCAACAAGTATCAACTCGTCATCTACCATTTCGTAAAAGCATTCTGCAAAATCGAGATATATTATATAATCCGTCTGCATAACGATGTCATTTATAGTCACAAAATCCATAGGATAATTTATATTTTCCATAAGATAAAGAACGAATATCTTAACGTTTCGTCTGCTTCCTATCTGAGAACCCATACTTTTCCCCTCTGTTTCATCATATTCCTATATATTTTATCACTAAAATCAAATTTTTTCAAGATATTTTCAAAGTTTATATTTACAAAAGGTATGTTTTTGTGGTATTATATACCTATATTTGATATGTTGGGAGAAAATGATGATAAATATAGCCATTTTAGGCTTCGGTGTTGTCGGCAGTGGCACCGCCGAGGTTATAACAAAAAACAGAGACGTAATTAAAGAAAAAACAAACGCAGATATTACCATTAAGCATATACTTGATCTTCGCGATTTTCCGGGAAGTCCTTATGAAGCGCTCATCACACATGATTTCAATGAAATATTAAATGACAGCGAGATTGACATAGTTGTTGAAGCTATGGGTGGAGCACACCCTGCATATGACTTTTCAAAGGCTGCACTTGAGGCGGGAAAAAACGTTGTCACATCTAACAAGCTCGTCGTTGCACAGTTCGGAACTGAGCTTCTTGAGATCGCAAAGAAAAATGGAGTAAGATATCTGTTTGAAGCAAGTGTCGGCGGCGGAATACCGATAATCAAGCCTATGATGACGGATCTTGCTCAGAATCGTATCGACGGTGTTTCGGGTATTCTAAACGGCACCACTAACTATATACTCACACAGATGTCCGAAAACGGCGCTTCTTTTGACGAAGCTCTAAAGGAAGCTCAGGCAAAGGGCTACGCCGAGGCAGACCCGACGTCCGATATTGAAGGTCACGACGCTGCAAGAAAAATAGTTATTCTCGCGGCCCTGGCTTATGGAAAGCTTATCGCTCCCAACAACATTCATTGCGAGGGAATAACAAAAATAGATTCAAAAGACGTAGCGTTCGCCGAAAAACTGAATGGCTATTCTATAAAACTCATTGGACACGCTGAGAAAGCGGACGATAAGATTCTCGCGTTCGTCTCTCCCAGACTGATTCCGGAAGCCAATCCTTTGCACGATATATCAGATGTCTTTAACGGAATTCTCGTTAAATGCGATATGCTTGGAGACGCTATGTTCTATGGCAGAGGTGCGGGAAAGCTCCCCACAGCCAGTGCCGTTGTTTCTGACATTATCGACATCGCCATAAAGAGCGAAATGAAAGCTGAATGTGCAAAATGGACAGATGCGGAAAAAGACGATATCGCTCCCATCTCAAATTACGTATGCGCTCACTATTTCAGAATCGAGGGCTGTCCTAAGTGCATGGGTAAGGTGTTTGATGATGTTGAGTCTTGTATATCCGAGAACGGAGAATGTGCGTTTATCACAAAGCCCATGACCGAAGCAGACGCTCTCGCATCAGAAAAGGCTTTCGCAGAGAACGGAATAAAGGTTCTCTCAAGAATAAGAGTTCTTTAAGTTTTATATGCAAATAAAAACAGCGTGCGCCGAATGGCACACGCTGTTTTTTAATCCTGTGATCTCTCACCTAAGATCAAACGGTATTTTTGATAGAAGCTCTCAAAGTAACCACCGTCAAGAGCATCGCGGATCTTCTGCATAAGCTCATTATAGAAATAAAGATTGTGCATGACCGCAAGACGCATTCCCAATGACTCTTTTGCTTTTATGAGATGACGTATATACGATCTGCTGTAATTTTGACAAGCAGGGCAACCGCAGGACTCGTCAAACGGTCTTGCGTCCTTTGCGTATTTTTCATTACAAATATTCATTTTTCCATGCCAAGTAAACAGGTTGCCGTGACGAGCGTTTCTGCTCGGCATTACGCAGTCAAAGAAGTCAACTCCCATATGAACAGCCTCAAGAATATTGCACGGGGTACCAACACCCATAAGATATCTCGGCTTATTTTGCGGCATATAAGGCTCGACCGCATCAATAATTCTATACATATCCTCGGTCGCCTCACCAACGGCAAGACCGCCGATAGCATAACCGTCAAGATCCAGCTCAGATATTCTCTTCATATGTTCGATACGAAGATCCTCATACGTTCCGCCCTGTCCGATACCAAAAAGCATCTGATCCTTGTTTATCGTCTCGGGAAGCTTATTCAGTCTGTCCATTTCGTTCTTACAACGAACGAGCCATCTTGCAGTACGGTCGCAAGAATTTTTTACATAGTCGTAAGGAGCAGGATTCTCAACGCATTCATCAAATGCCATTGCAATAGTTGAAGCCAGGTTTGATTGTATCTGCATACTTTCCTCAGGCCCCATAAAGATGCGTTTTCCGTCAATATGCGAAGCGAAACGCACGCCCTCCTCGGTTATCTTGCGAAGCTGAGAGAGAGAAAAGACCTGAAATCCACCGCTGTCGGTAAGAACAGGGCCATCCCAATTGAAGAACTTTCGCAATCCTCCCATATCGTGTATCAATTTGTCGCCCGGACGCAGATGCAAATGGTAGGTGTTTGAAAGCTCGACCTGACACCGAAGATCTATCAGGTCTTTGGTCGATACTCCCCCCTTTATTGCAGCACAAGTACCTACATTCATGAAAACGGGAGTCTGAATATCTCCGTGCACAGTATGGAGGCAGCCGCGACGAGCACGTCCCTCCTGTTTTATCAAATCAAACATTGTTTAATCCTATTAAAGCCTTTCAAATTGTTTATCAAGCATATTTTTCGCCATTTCTATTGCAACCGGTCTGCCGTGAGGGCAAAATGTAATATCCGGCATTTCCATCATTTTGCGGCAAAGCCACTCTGTATGTCCCTCGGCATATTGTCTGCCCGCCTTTATTGCCGCCTTACATGAGGCCTGATAGAGTGCCTTCTCAAAAAACAAGTCACGTGTAAGCTCTACATTCCCCGTTCCACCGATAAGTCTTTCCGCAAAGGTCTGAAAAATATCGGGGACTGCTTCTATCGCAATTCCGGTCGGAGCCGAATGAATATTGACCTTGTTCTCGCATATATCAAAAGTAAATCCCGCAGACTCGATCTCCGCCCTGTATTCCTCGAGTGCAGAGCACTCATCTCTGCCAAGACCAAGCTCTATCGGAAGCATAAGCATTTGGGACGCCTGCTCACGGCATCTCATAATCTCCTTAAATCGCTCAAAAATTATTCTCTCGTGTGCCGCATGCTTATCAATAACAAGCACTTTTTCGCCAAGATCAATCAATATATATGAGTTAAAAATTTCGCCAATAATCTTATATGGCGGAATCGTCTTTTCTTCGCTGATATTTATAGTTTTTTTCTTTTCTTTGGGTTTAGGCTCCTCGCAAAACTCCTCTTTTCTTTGGACTTTAGGCAAAGTCGGTTCTTCTTTTTCCTTGTTTTGAGGAACGACCTCCGTTAAATTAGTTTTTGAGACACCCGTTTCCGCCGCTTTTGGAATATCAGAGAAAATTCTCTGTGAAATCACCCCATCATAGCTCATCTGTTTTGGCTTTTGAGCACTCGAATCTGCTATGGGCGCGAAAGCCGAGAGGGGATTCTTTTTTATGACCCTCTCACCTGAACCATAAGACGAATTCGTCTTACCCTCGGTCATGCTTCGGTATTCAGATATCGAAACCCGACCGTTTTCAAGATTCATCTCGGGCCGTGTTATATTTTGCTCAAGAGTGTTTCTGACAGCATAGTATATACTCTCAAAAACAGGCTTTTCATTGGAAAACTTAACTTCGAGTTTAGCAGGGTGAACGTTAACGTCAACCGTTCTCGGATCAATATCTATAAACAATACACAGCAAGGGAATTTTTCAGGCGGTATATACGAGCTATAAGCTTGCTCGAGTGCCGCCATTGCCGTCTTGCTCTTTACGTATCTGCCGTTGATGAAGAAATTCTGATAATTTCTGTTGGCTCTGACGTTGTCTGAACGACCTATGTAACCCCTTACCTTTATATCAGACGCAGAGGGGGATACGCTTATGATTTTTGACGCAAAATCTCTGCCAAAAACAGCGTATATAACGCTGAAAAGCTCTCCATCTCCCGAGGTTTCGAGCTTCAGAGTTCCGTCTGATATAAAGCGGATAGCAATTTCGGGGTGCGAAAGAGCGATCTTCTCAACCACCGCAGTTACAGCCATTCCCTCGGTTATGTCTTTCTTTAGAAACTTTCTTCTTGCGGGAACGTTATAAAACAGGTCTTCAACGATAACTGTAGTGCCGTCCGAGGCCCCTCGTTCCGTAACACCTATTATATTTCCGCCGTGAGATTCTATCATCGCACCTGTCGGGTTGTCCTTTGTTTTTGAAATTATTCTGACGTTAGAAACAGACGAAATTGCCGCAAGAGCTTCACCTCGGAATCCCAGCGACATTATCGCATCAAGATCCTCCGCTTCCTTTATCTTGCTTGTAGCATGGCGTCGAAGTGCGGTAGGCAGATCCTCTGGATCAATACCGCAGCCATTATCCGATACGCGCATAAATACCGTGCCGCCCTTTTGCACCTCAACGGTTATTCTGTCAGCACCCGAGTCGATAGAGTTTTCCATTAGCTCTTTTATAACCGACGACGGTCTGTCAACAACCTCGCCCGCTGCTATGAGATTTGCCACAGCAAAGCTCAATACATTAATTTTTCCCATGACAAATCCTCCTTCGTTTTACTTTAATTTTCTCTGGATCTCATAAAGAAGCTGCATAGCCTCATATGGAGAAATAGTATTAAGATCGATATTTTTAAGCTCCTCTATCGCCTGATCACGCAAACAGTCATCAAAGCTGATAATTGAGTCGTCCATCTCTTCCTCCGATACAGTATCCTCTGCTTTCTTAAAGGATACTGCATTTTTTTCAATAGACGCAAGAACGTCTTTTGCCCTTTTTATCACTTCATTCGGAAGCCCTGCAAGCTTTGCGACCTCTATACCGTAGCTATCGTCAGTAGAGCCTTTTATTATCTTGCGTAAAAAGGTAATGCTGTCCCCACGTTTTTTCGCCGCAATATTATAATTTACAATACCGTCAAACTCATCTTCAAGAGTTGTAAGCTCGTGATAATGCGTTGCAAAAAGAGTCTTTGCCCCTATCTTTTTACTGTTTGTGTACTCTGCAATAGCCCTCGCGATACTCATACCGTCAAAGGTACTCGTTCCTCTGCCTATCTCATCGTAAACGATAAGCGAGGCTCTGGTTGCATTCTTTAGGATATAAGCAACCTCGTTCATTTCAAGCATGAACGTTGACTGACCTGATGCGAGATCGTCGGATGCACCGACACGGGTAAACACCCTGTCAACTATGCCTATTTTCGCATCGGACGCCGGAACGAACGAGCCTATTTGAGCCATAACAACGATAAGAGCAACCTGTCTCATATAAGTTGACTTACCCGCCATATTAGGACCCGTTATAAGCATCAATCTGTTAAATTGAGTATCAAGCTCAACGTCATTCGGAACAAAATACGTGTCTTTTACAAACTGCTCAACGACAGGGTGCCTACCGTCTTTTACAGATATAATCTCGCTGTTATCCACCTCGGGACAAACATACTTATTATGTGCGGCAACACTGCCAAGTGCCATATATACGTCTATGGTAGCCAAAAGCGATGCCGTTTTTTGTATTCTTTCGCTGTTATCTGCAACAAAAGCTCTTACCTGCTGGAACAGATCATATTCAAGAGAACATATCTTATCAGCAGCTCCGAGAATGGTTGATTCCTTGTCCTTGAGCTCTTGCGTAATATATCTCTCGCAGTTAAGCAAGGTCTGCTTTCTTATATATCTATCGGGAACCTGCGATAAAAGGGACTTTGTCACCTCTATATAATAACCGAAAACCTTGTTATAGCCGACTTTAAGAGTCTTAATTCCGGTAACTTCTCTTTCTTCAGCCTCTATTTGTCTTATCCAGCTTTCTCCATCGTTCATAATAGAACGCAGATAATCAACGTCGGCATTATATCCGTCGCATATCATTCCACCGTCACGAACCGAGAACGGCGGAAGCTCTACAATAGCCGCATCAATAGCTTCTTTGACGTCCCGCAGCTCGTCAAGCTCCGACAATATATGCCCAAGCTCTGCACTTCCGCAGTTAAGCAGCAGCGATTTGACATCAGGCAACACCTTTAAGGTGTTGGCAACGGCGCGCAAGTCCTTTGCGTTCGCCGTACCGTAAACTATTTTTGATATAAGACGTTCAAGGTCGAGCACGTCTGAGAGCAGTACTCCCATCTCTTCTCTGAGCATAAAATTCTCAAAAAATTCTCGCACCGCCCCTTGTCTTTGCTCTATTGCTTTTACCGATAGGAGCGGATGCTCTATCCATTTTCTGAGCATTCTTGCTCCCGCCGCAGTCTTCGTCTTATCCAGCACCCAAAGGAGCGAACCTTTTTTCTCTTTTGTACGCATCGTCTCCACAAGCTCAAGATTTCGCCTTGTGTTAACGTCCATCTGAAGAAACTGACCGTCGCCGTAAACATTCAGATTCTTAATGTAAGAAATGTCGCCCTTTTGTGTTTCCGTTATATAATTCAACAGAGCACCGACAGCACATACAAGCGCTCTCTCTGCTCGGACTTTTTCTTTAACGTCAGCACCGAACTGATTTCCGATCGCCTCAAGAGAGGTTGCGTATTCAAACCGATGCATCTGATTTTCACTTATAAGTGCACTCGTACGTTCTTCAAGAAAAGATGCTATATCTCCGATTTTTGAAAGACCAATATTAAAAATTATCTCACTCGGGGCATACGTTCCTATTTCATTTTTCAGACGCAAAAGCATTCCCTCGCCGTCAAACGAGGTTGCATATACCTGCCCTGTTGAAACATCTGCAAAGCTGATGCCGCATTCAAATTCGCCTATATAGACTGTACAAAGATAGTTGTTTTGAGTATCATTCAAAAGATCTGTTTCAAGCAAAGTACCCGCAGTTACAACTCGAATAACCTCACGCTTCACAAGACCTTTTGTCTCTGCCGGGTCCTCCGTCTGCTCACATATAGCAACCTTATACCCTTTTTCGATAAGCTTTCCGATATATGATTCAGCCGAATGGAACGGAACGCCACACATCGGAGCCCTCTCGGGCTCACCGCAGTCTCTTCCCGTAAGCGTAAGACCTAGCTCCTTCGATGCAATTTTTGCATCGTCAAAAAACATCTCGTAAAAGTCTCCGAGACGGTAGAAAAGCAAATGATCTTTATATTGTTCTTTGATTTCAAAATACTGCTCCATCATCGGAGTCATAGCTTTTTACCTCTTATCAAAAAATTAATGACAGCCACCACAAGTGCTGCAGTCGTGGGTACAAGAAGGATCTACTCCCGTTATCGTTGCTGTGATCTTGTTATTAACTTCGTTCATCAATGCATTGACCGCAGCCTGTGCAGCATCGAGTTCATTAAATATCGGATTCTCTGTGATAGATTTATAAAGCTCGTCTATCTTTTTCTGTATCTCAGCTATGAGAGCCATATCCTTATCGGGCTTTTCATATTCGTACGACATAGCCTTCTGCTGAACGTCATATTCCATCATCTGCTTCATAAGCTCGGGGTTTGCGTCGTATGCATTCTTACATTCATTAAGACGTATCATTCTCTCATCGTTCTTTATAGCTTCACCCAGCATTTCTGCTATTTCCATAATTTCCATTTTGTTTTTCTCCTGTTTTCTTAAATTTTGTTACCGTAAAGAGCAAACGCTTCAGCACGGTCTATTTTTATATCAAGATATTTTCCTTCGTCGTTTGCTTCTCCCGAAAAGAAAACTATCTTATTACCTTCTGTTCTTCCGCTGTAAAGCTCGGAATTATTTTTACTTACTCCGTCGCAAAGAACTTTTACTGTTTTTCCTACAAGCGGTTCGTTCTTTGAGAGCGAAATTGCGTTCTGAAGCTCAAGAAGTCTTGAAAAACGCTCACTCTTGACCTTCTCGGTCACCTGATCCTTCTTGTCAGCCGCAGGTGTTCCCTTTCTCGGCGAGTATATAAACGAATAGATCATATCGAACTTCACGACTCGAAGCATTTCAAGCGTAGCTTCAAAATCCTCCTCAGTCTCACCGGGAAAACCGACTATTATATCAGTTGTAAGTGTTATATCGGGGATCTTCTCTCTCATATATCGCACGGTTTCAAGATACTGTGCCCTGTCATAACGACGGTTCATTTCACGCAAAACAGCGTCACTTCCCGATTGCATAGGCAGATGAAAATGCTTTGCTATCTTATCGTTTTCAGCTATCGTATCAATAAGCTTTCTTGAAGCATCTTTTGGGTGGCTCGTCATAAAATGAAGCTTAAAATCACCTTCTATTTTTGCCAACCGAGCTATAAGATCCGCAAAATCATACCCAAGACCACTGTCTTTAGCGTAAGAATTTACATTTTGACCAAGCAACGTTATATCCTTATAGCCTTGACGTGCAAGTTCCTTGACCTCGGATACTATATCCTCCATACGACGACTTCTTTCGCGTCCTCTGACATACGGCACTATGCAGTATGAGCAGAAATTGTTACAGCCATACATTATGCTGACCCAAGCACGATAAGAGCTTTCTCTCTCAATTCCAAGCCCCTCGGCAACAAGATACTCGTTCTCTTCGGGACAAAATAGCCGCTTGCCTTTAACGGTTTTCTCATAAAGAAGTTCGGGAAAACGATGTAAACTTGACGTTCCGAAAATAAAATCGACGTAAGGATAACGCATTTTTATCTCTTCTCTGCGATGCTCCTGCGTTACCATACAACCGCAAACGCCTATCATAAGATCTCTGTTATTTGCTTTTAGATGCTTGAACTGTCCGATAGTGGAGAGTGCCTTTTTTTCTGCATGCTCACGCACCGCACAAGTATTCACCATTATCAGATCTGCCTTCTCGGGAGCATCAACTATCTTATATCCCATATTTCGTGCCATACCGGCAATTTTTTCGCTGTCCGCTTCGTTTTGCTGACAGCCAAACGTCAGAACGTACGCACACATTTCCCTGCCAAGCGAAGTCCGGCGTTCTTCATTCAAAAGACGCATTTTTTCGGAAAACTCAAAGGTTTTTTTCATCACTTCCGGTGGGACGATACTGTTTCTTATATTTTCAGACATTTTTGATTCCTTAATTTTTATGATTATAATGGGTGACAAAGTGTATAAACGAATTGTGCTTTACTTTATGTCACCGTTTATTATATCATTTCAGAGCGTATTCTGTCAAGTATTGACGGAATTTCAACACCTCAAAACAAGCATAATTTTGCGTTTATACAGACAGATAAGCCCTCAGAATACAAGCCTGTGTTTTAGAATCTGGTATCTCTCCTCGCATAACCATCTCAACAAGCGTTCTTAGGGGTATTCTCTTAACCTCAAGGAATTCGTCCTCGTCGGTGTGGGAGGCCCCAAAGCTTAAGCCCGTTGCAAGATACATATAGATAACCTCGTCAAATATCGCAGGAGAGGTATAGAGCTTTC